>CAISER010000001.1 GCA_903884375.1 Candidatus Collierbacteria bacterium
AGATTCAGAGAGAAAAGTAAGTGCGTCCGGATATAGAATAATGAATTCATATCAAAGTCTGCGATTTGATTATGATTTTTACGAAGTAAGAATGAATATATTTCCCTTTACCAAATGGGATGGGACGGATATAACCTTTGAAGATAACGACCTTAATGGTTATCAGATTTACAAACATACTGGAGATGTCAATTTGAGATACAGTGGGCCTACGGGTACGGAAAAGGTGATTTTGTTGGTAGATGGTGATGTGAATGTGTTTACTGATTTAACAGTACCTGAGGGTGCTTTTTTGGGCATCATTGCTAAAGGAGATATTAATTTTGATCCAAGTGTGGCGAACGCCCAAGGATGGTTTGTGGCAGAAAATATCAATGTACCCTGTAAGGAAATTGCCGGAGTATGTGACAAGACTGATATACAGTTTGCTGGAGAAGGATCTTTTGTGGGAAATATGAGTATTAATTTACAAAGAGATCAGGGTTTAGCAAATAATTCACAACCGGCGGAGAAGTTTACTTACCGGCCAGATTTTATAGTGAATATTCCAACGCCGATGAAAGTGTACACCAAAAAGTTTAGTCCGTTTATTCCGTGAGTGAAGGAAAGTGTGTTGACAAATATTTGAACGTAAAAAAGCCCCGAGATAAATCGGGGCATTGTGTTTTTATTGTTTGAATATTTCAATGAGACGAGTAATGATATCTCTTGAAGGTTCATCAGGCAGATTGATTTTGGTAACTTCAAGAATAGTATCAGGAGAGAGATCTGCCAATGGACAAGATGATAGTGTCATTTCTGAGGTTGTGTTGGGAGGAATCACCGGGGACTTTGTATTGGCCAAGTAATGATAATCATTTATACTTTGGGGTTTGTTGATTGTGATTGTAAGTGATTCAACCTTAGCATACCCGGCGTCTTGTGCAGCAATGGTGGCAATGTTCATCAGAGTTTCATATAGAGAGTGATTGGCTATAATTTGATTGCCATCGGGGAGAGTGACTGAGACTATTTGGGGATTAAGATTTGCTTGAGCAATGTCGAAGAGAGTAGATAGATAGCGATCATCTCTCTCACCATTCTTCATAAGAGGAGCGATGGAGTCGATTTTGGCCCAGTCAAGAGCGAAGTTGACGTTGTCTACTTGTTTTTGGGTGATGATGTCTTCTCCGGTGATCCATTCACGGGGGGTGGTCCAAATACCATATAGAATACTTGGTTTGTCGACTATAAGGGCGATTTCGTTGCCTTGCATAATTTCGGGACCAACGATCCCAAAAACAGGGAAGTTGATGGCGACTTTAGCGCTTTTGTAAATATCATATGTATTATCTTTTTCGTTGAGAATTGGAGCTTGTGGCTGACCATCAGTTATTTCAATCTTCATGTCTTTGTTGTCGACTCCACCATACCAGGTGGCCCAGACAGCGACAAGTGTCCCGGAAGTCGAGGCGGGAAGGGAGAGATCGCCGATTTTAATATCGGTACATCTCCAGGCCACTCCTGCGTGATTGATAGAACTTAAAAGACTCCAGTCAATTGATTGAGCAATAAGTTTTTTTTGAAAGGAGGTTCGGAAAGCTTCGCGGTCAGCTGGGATAATGCGGGTTATTGGCGTTGGCCAGACTGTAGCGATAACTTCCTGAACTTGATTGGGAGCATTTGGAGTAGGTGTCCAAAGTGCCAGAGCGGTCATGTTTGGCGTGGGATTATTGCCTCCTTGGGCTTGATTGGTTGGGGCAGAAAATTTGTTGGAAACAAATAGAGTGCCAAAAACAGTTATTACCAGCAATAGCAAAACAATACCAATGAATAAAAATGTTTTAATTTTTTTCAAGAGAGCCTCCTTTAGAATGTGAAAGTACAAACTTATGGGGTGAATTATACCAAAATCCCGCCGTAGCGGGATTCTCTGGTATAAATGCTAAATAAAACTTAAATGTTGCTAATACTAAGCTTTATCGATGGAGTGTGAGTACAGGAGATATAAGCCGATTTTATCTTGGTAACGTTGATGCTTCTTAATGCTTCATTGATGTTATCAATCAAATCCTCACTTTTTTGAGTGATTGGACCAAGGTTAAGATGGATAATGGGGAATTTGGCTTCGGTTTTGTAGGGAAGTGTACCTCCAGAGGCAAGTTGTTTGGATCTTTCCTCAGGATGTTCGGTAACGGTTCCTGATTTAGGATTTGGCATGAGACCTTTTGGACCAAGGACTTTAGCGAAACGGGCGATTTTGGGCATGTCTGAGGGCGTACAGAGCAACATATCAAAGTCGAGTATTCCGGCAGCGATTTTGGTAGCCAAGTCATCTGTAAAGACGGCAATTTTGATGTCTTTGCCGGTTGAGTGAGGAAGTTTGAGTTCACCTCTTAAACCAGTCTCTCGAGTGTTAAGGTGGAGTTCAACGGTTTTAAGTTTGGTGGACTTGGCAAGTTTGACGAGTATGGCAACAGCCTCCTTGACAGGGTAAAGTTCTTCTTTTTTGACTAGTTTAGCCATAGCTTGATACTTGGTACCGCGTTTATGAGGAACAATAACTTTTTTGACGGCTTTTTTAGCTTCAGTCACTTCTTTATTTGTGTCTTTTCCCTTGACTTCTTCTTTTATGGTTGGAGTGGTTACGGAGTCGGTATTGTAGATAGTTCTTATAGTGTTTACATCTTCTTCTTTGATGCCTTCGATGGCCATGAGTTCACCGTCTTCTTTGGCAATTATTTGCTCCGGTTTTAGACGAGCAGTGCGTAGAGCAACAGCGATATGTGTTGGAAGATCGTTGTAAAGGTTATCCCAGATTATTTTTGTAGCCATAGTTATTCTTTGATAGTAATACCCATTGATTTAGCTGTACCTCGGACCATTTCCATAGCGGATTTAAGGTCTTTAGTGTTCATATCGGCTAGTTTTTTTTCGGCAATGGTTTTGATTTGTTCTGATGTGATTTCACCAACTTTGAGCTTGTTGGGAGTACCGGAACCAAGTTTTAAATTGAGAACCTGCTTAATCAGAGCGGAGACAGGAGGTGTTTTGAGCTCAAACTTGAAAGAACGATCTTCATAGATAGTTACCAAGGCTGGAATGATTTGACCACGCATCTCAGCTGTCTTGGCATTATATTGAGTAATAAATTCCATGATGTTGACACCGTGCTGACCTAACGCAGGACCAACTGGAGGAGCGGGATTGGCGGAACCAGCCGGAAGGTTGAGTTTCAGGATGGCTTTGACTTTTTTTGCCATGTTTAGTTTATATATTTAATATTAGCCACACAAAAAGGAAAAGTTGAATAGGTTTGATGTATTAGTTTGTAGATATACCTATTTCGCTTTACTTTTGGTAAGCTCCCTCAACTTTGTCGAGGTGGAGATATTGTAACACAAATCCCATTCGTTTTACCTCTCACTTATGGTTCGATGAGTGAAATGAATGGCTTATTGAGTAATACAATAAAATCCCGCCTTTGGAGCGGGATTGGTTTTATCTTTTGAGGACGAGAAAGACACAAATAAGATAATAGAGGTAGGGGACAAACCAGAAAATGGGATTGACGGAACAGACACGTATTAAAGCTATGGTAGGTATAAAAAGATATAGAAGAATAATACCCGCATAGACATATTTGTGGATATCGTAATTCCAGATTCCGGAAACCACAAAACAGAAAATAACCAAGTTTATGGGGAGCCACCACCAACCCCAGGCCCAAATGGTAGCGACATACGGGAAAATAATCATCAGGATAATTTCTGCCAGGCTTTTTAGGAGAGTGATATTTTTCATTTAACCTCCAGAGGATTAAAGTGCAACAAGATTTTGGCAATATGTTAACATGCCACTTCCCCCAAAGCAAAAGACGGGAGGTTGTTAATTGGATATGGGGAGGATTTTGGGAGTGATGGCTGTTTTGGGGCAGATTCCTTTAGTGAAA
>CAISER010000002.1 GCA_903884375.1 Candidatus Collierbacteria bacterium
AACGGTTCTGCCAACGCCACTACTTGTACAGCTCCATATAACGGCAGTTGTTCATACTGTGAAGTCAGCACCTGTCAACTAATAACTATCACCGGAGCCTATTGTGGCGATAGCAATCTTAATCGAGACAATGGTGAATCCTGCGATGATGGCAACACTACCAGTCTCGATGGCTGTAGTTCTACCTGTCAAATCGAAAAGGGGAGTATCACCGCTTGTAAATATGAAGACAAAAATCGCAATGGCACAAAAGAGGTGGGAGAAAATCTAATTTATTGGACATTTGGTCTTGATGGAAATTATTATTATGGAACCACCGATGGCTGTATCACTTTTCCCAACATAGATCTAAACGTGGAAAAAACTGTTTATGAAAACTCCAATAACGGCTGGGCATCATTCAACCCTTCAACTCAGAAAGTTACTCTCACAAATACCGATCAAAACAAGACTATCTATTTCGGCAATTACCAAACCAACATTTGTGGAGATGGATTTAAAGATACTACCGAAATTTGTGATGATGGTAATACTGATAATACCGATGCTTGTACAAACTCCTGTAATCTAGCCGCATGCGGTGATGGATTCAAAACCTCTACAGAAGCTTGTGATGATGGAAATTTAAATAATAATGATGGTTGTAGTTCCACATGCAATGTTGAAGTATGTGGTGACGGCATCAAACAATCCTCTGAAGCTTGTGATGATGGAGGTGTTATCAATGGCGATGGCTGTAGTTCCATTTGTCAAATTGAAAAATCCAATCTTATTGTCATAAAACATGTAATAAACGACAATGGGGGGACAAAAGTTGCATCAGATTTTACACTTAATGCAACTGGAACAAATATTTCTCAAACAACCGTAACAGGAAGCGAAAACGGAATTACTCTTACTCTAGATGCAGGCAGTTACTCTATCGATGAAAATTCAGTCACGGGTTATGCGAAAACTATTGGTGCCAATTGTTCCGGCTCAATTGCCGCTGGTGAAACCAAGACTTGTACGATCACCAACGACGATTTATCAGCAACCCTTATTGTCAAAAAAATAATATCAGGAAGTGATCAAACTGCATCTACTTTTTCCTTCTCGGTAAATGGAGGTGAAAGTATAACGTTTGATGCCGACGGTCAAAACGATCTCACAATAGATGCTGGGACGTACTCTATTACTGAGTCAGCTGTTTCAGGTTTTACTGTTACATCTGATAACTGTACAGATATTACCATTACAAATGGTAGCACTCAAACCTGTACTATCACTAATACTCGTGACACCGGATCAATAGAAGTTCACAAGATAATCGATGCAGATGGAAACCTATCAACAATAACGGATCAAACTTCAGCTGGGAACTGGCAATTTGATGTAGATGGTTCTGGTCAAGATACCACAGATGCTCTAGCCAACGATACCGATCTCAACGGATCAGTTATTTTTTCAAACCTAAAAACAGGAGATTACACGATAATCGAAACCAAACAATCAGGTTACGATTTGTTAGGTGCTAATTGTGGAGTTGAAAACGGTTCTTTTGACGGAACTGACTCAGTTGATGGTGTAACTGTGGCAAATAACACAACCACTCAATGTGTTTTCTACAACACCCCCAACGGTAGTGTTCACGGTTACAAATGGGAAGATGCAGACGGACAAGGTTCATTAAATGGCAACGAGACAAAATTATCAGGGTGGACTATTAATTTGTATCGCCTGAATAGTGACGAAAGATTTGAATTTGTTGACTCTATGCTTACTGATAGTAGCCAAACACATTTTGGATGGTACTGGTTTGAACATCTAATCCCTGGATATTACAAAGTTTGTGAAGAACTCAAATCTGGTTGGGTTCAAACATATCCTTTTGGAGATGATGATAACTGTCACTATATGACATTACCAGACGAAAACTCAAATGGGTTTGAAGAGATGTTAAATTTTGTTGGTGGACCGGTATATAAATTTGGCAATCAACAGATCAATCCATCTCTCAGTATTAGTCGTTCAAACAACGCCTCCACATCACTAACTCCAGGCTCTACTGTTGAACACACGATCACAATTAAAGTCGAGAAGAATAACGTTACCAATCTAAAATTAACTGACCTTCTTCCTGATGGTTTCACCTTTAGTGGAACATACTCTGTGCTTGTAAATGACAATCCCATTACTATACCCGCACCAGAATATCACTCACCGGGTGTCTGGAAGCTAGGCGATTTCGAAAAAGATACTACTATTACTATTAAATATCTTGCCAATATCTCTTCAACTGTACTTCCGGGAATATATGATGACCTTGCTTATGCCTATGCAAATGAAGGTTCTGTTGTTGCTACAGGAGAAAACTCTGAATATGTTAACGGAAACTATGTCGGTACTGACGTTGAGGTAATAAAAGATCAAACCAACGGTGGTGATTACGCCGTAGAGAAAAAAGTTGAAGGCGAAGTTCTTGGAGCTTCTACTAGTCTTCCAGCAACAGGTGCTTCACCTATTTGGCTCATGTTGTCTTTTGTCTGTCTTGTTTACGGCGTCAGATTAATAAAGTCATCTAACAAAAGCAAATGAAACAAAAACTATTTTTTATAACCATACTATCAATCGTTGGTCTCACCATAACGACCAACGCCTTTGCATCAGGGAATCTCACGGTAAGACTTGGCCAACCAAAAACTCCAACAAATCAAAATAATTTAAAACTTACTTTTGTTGCCCTTGAAATCGGTGGCTCTTCCGAAATTACAGTTGATTGTTACAAAAAATTATCCACAGATTCAGACTACACAAAGTTTGACACAAAAACTTTGATTGCCGGAGGAAACACAGATTACTGTACCGCCAACAGCAGTGTTTTAAATACTGCCGGTGAATACAGCTTCTATGTCAAAGCCAATGGAGTTCAAAGCAACACAGTTACGGTCAACTACAACTCCACCTTCCCCAGTACTCCCGTTTCCTATTCCAAAGAAAGATTGAATGACTGCGATTACAAAATCAAATTCAAAACAGCCGATGATGGAAGAACAGTCAAAGTTGAGTTATTTAGATCTGACACTAAGTCCATTTCCTTAGACTCAGGCGGTCGTGTAGCTTCCATGAATATTGGTCCCAACACCGAAGGTGAGTTCATCAATAGTGTTCCAACTTGTGGCAAAGAGTATTTCTATGCCATAAGAGCTGTTGACAACTCAGACAATGTTTCCGGAACTACAGGTGACAGTAATACTACGACCACTTCTTCCACAACCACAACCACCCAAAACGGTGGCTCTGCAATAGCCATTGGTTCCGGCTCTCAAGTCAGCGGGGGAACAATAACGGATGAAACCATTGCCCAAACTCCATCTGAAGCACCTTCATCTACAGAATCAGGAGAAGCAAGTGTTCTTGGAGCAGAGACGTCAAAGGGTTTCAATCTAAAGTGGCTTTCTATCCCCCTGATTCTTATTGCCGCCTACTTCTTTCTTAAGTCAAGAAAAAGAGCATAAATCTTGATGAAGTTTATTACTGGGATTATCTTAGTTGTTATTTCTTTGGTAATTCTTGTGGCAACTTATTTCCCCTTGCTCAAAAATGAAGTCAACTACAAAATCAACAAGAACAATACTGAGAATAAAAATGAAATTAATCCAATAAATACAGATTTTGGTCTTGTAATTCCCAAATTGGATATCAACGTCAAGGTCATAAAAAACATCAATCCTTACGACGCCAATATATATCAAAAAGCTCTAACCCAAGGTGTTGCTCACGCCCAAGGCTCTGCCCTTCCGGGGGAAACGGGGAATATATTCATTTTTTCTCATTCTTCTGAAAATTTTTATGATGCTATTCGTTTCAACTCAATTTTTTATCTTCTTTCCAAATTAATAATTGGAGATTCGATCACTCTATATTTTGAAGGCAATCGTTTTGATTACAAAGTTATCGAGAAAAAGATTATCAATGCCGAAGAGATTTCTTATCTATCTCCTAAATCTGATAAATCATCATTAACTCTCATGACTTGTTATCCTCCAGGAACAAACTTCAAACGTTTAATCGTTGTCGCCAAATAGACCTTGTGCCATAATCCAGCATTGTAACGAAGTCACAAGGGATTATAAGAGGAATCGCAGTCTGGATATTACAATAACAAAGGTTATTGTAAAGAAGACGAGAAAGCTCTTATAATGAAATAAGTTATGGCGCACCCATTTATTACTCTTTTTACACCACATCCCCACAACAATCACAAGGCCAAAATTCTTCAGCCTCGTTCGTTAGTCATTCTTATTGGTCTTTTTATCATGGGACGTTCGATTGTTGATATTACCATCGGCCTCAAGCCAGGAGTCCTCGGTTATGCGTCTCAAATAGACCCCAATAAAGTTATTGAATTAACCAACAAAGAACGCCTCAACGCTGGTGTCTCAATCGTAAAAATCAGTTCTGAGCTTAATCAAGCAGCTTTATCTAAGGCGACAGACATGTTTGAACACAACTACTGGGCACATGTTTCTCCAACAGGGACAGAACCTTGGTACTTTGTTACCAAATCTGGTTACAATTACCAACACGCCGGTGAAAATCTTGCTAGAGACTTTAGTAATCCAAAAGATGTTGTGGCCGCTTGGATGGCCTCTCCTACTCACCGTCAAAACCTTCTTGATGATCGTTACCGTGATATCGGAGTTGCCGTTCTGGATGGTTATATAAATGGTGTCGAAACAACAATTGTTGTTCAAATGTTTGGATCCAGTAAAACATCAGTATCCAAGGTCGCTTCTACTCAAATCACAAGCAAGGTATACGCAGAAGAAATTCCAGAAAAACTAATTCCCGAGTCTGGCCTTTCTCCACTTGATTTATCAAGGGCATGGTCATTAGCTTTCGTCATCTTAATTCTCTTCGCTTTAAGTATGGATTGGATATTTGTATTACGAAATAATATTATTAGAATTTCCGGCAATACTTGGGCTCACCTTACCTATTTTGCTGGATTAGCTATCATTTTGATTATTATCCGTCAAGGAATTATTCTATGAAAAAACCACTTAAAAGCATACTGGATTATATAATTCTTACACTTATTGTATCGATAGCCATTATCTTAATCCTTCTTTTTAACGGAAATAAATACTTCCAACAGATTACGATCATAGGTATGTCCATATTGTATATAGTATGGGGTGTGTTACACCACTTAAAGGAGAAAACACTTCAAACTCAAATAGTTCTCGAATATGTCCTATTTGCCCTCTTGGGTAACTTAATTGTTATAGGATTATTGAAATGATTGTTTATTATCAGTTGTATAATAGCAAAATATGAAAGGAATAATACTTGCCGGCGGTCGAGCCACCAGACTTCGTCCCTTAACCTGGGTTATCAGCAAACAGCTTCTCCCTGTTTACAACAAACCCATGATTTATTACCCCATTGAGACACTCATCAAAGCGGGGATAAAAGACATTCTCATCATTCTTGCTCCCGAAAACTCTGGATTGTTTTTAAATCTTCTTGGCACCGGGGAAGAATTCGGAGCCCATTTTAGTTATGTTATTCAAAAAGAACCTCGTGGTTTGGCCGAAGCCTTTATCCTTGCAGAAGATTTTCTTGATCACGACGATGTTACGATGATCTTAGGTGACAATATTTTTGATCACGATTTTAGTAAAGAGATTCAAAACTTCAAAAAAGGTGGACAAATATATTGCAAAAAGCTAGACAACATCGAAGATGTCAAAAGGCTTGGTGTTATCGAGATGAAAGAAGATGGCACCATTTTATCCATCGAAGAAAAACCAGAAAAACCAAAATCAATGTACGTATCTGTTGGTATTTACACTTACGACCATCGCGTTGTCGAGATAGCCAAAAATCTCAAACCCTCAAAGCGTGGAGAACTGGAAATCAGTGGTGATCCCAGTGTCAACAACACGTATTGGAAAATGGGTGAACTAAAAGCTTGTGTCTTCGAAAGTTATTGGCAAGATGCCGGAACTTTTGATAGTCTTTTGGAAGCAGGAAACCACATGTCAGAAAAGTCATATAAATAATTATGAAAATACTTGTTACCGGTGGTGCAGGATTTATTGGCTCAAACTTTATTCACTACTGGCTTGAAAAACATCCAGATGACGAAATCATAAACTTTGATCTTCTTACTTATGCGGGACATCTTGAATCTTTAGAGTCCATCAAAGACAATCCGCACTATTCATTTATTAAAGGGGATATTACTGACGCTAAAGCCGTTGATGAAGTCGTATCCAAGGTTGATGCCATTATTCATTTTGCCGCGGAAAGTCATGTTGATCGTTCCATTCTTGATCCTTTGATTTTTACCAAAACCAACATTATCGGTACTCAAATTCTTCTTGAAGCCGCCAAAAAATTCGGCATCAAAAAATTCCATCACGTTTCAACTGATGAAGTTTTTGGAGCACTTCCTCTTGACAGCGACACCAAATTCAACGAAGAAACTTCTTATAACCCTCACAGTCCCTATGCTGCCTCCAAAGCCTCCTCAGATCATTTAGTCAGAGCCTATCACGACACTTTCGGCATCTCGGTAACCATCACCAACTGCAGTAACAACTTTGGTCCCTACCAAGACCCGGAAAAATTTATGCCTCGTATGATCACTAATCTTCTGTCTGGACAAAAAGTTAAAGTATATGGTGACGGTAAGTATGTCAGAGACTGGCTTCATGTTCTAGATCATGCTCGTGCAATTGAAATGGTTTTTCTTAATGCCGCTCAAGGCAGTACTTACTGTGTTGGTGGTATGACCAAAGATGTCAATAATTTAGAGGTAGCTCAAAAAGTCATCAAACTTCTCGGTAAATCGGAGTCCGAGTCTATTGAATTTGTCACCGACCGTCCAGGACACGATCGACGCTACGCCGTCGACTGGACAAAAATAAATAAGGATCTTGGCTGGGAGCCCCAATATGACTTTGATTCGTGGCTTGAAAAAACTGTCAAATGGTACCAAGAAAATGAATCGTGGTGGAAGCCTCTTAAAGAAAAATCGGAATCAATTTACAAAAAATAATGTCCAAGATAAAAATTCTCGTCACCGGTGCCTCTGGTTTAGTAGGCTCTCGTTTTGTAGAACTGGCTAAAAACTATCAATTTTGTACACCGGAATTTCCAAAGTTTGATATTACTGACGAAAAATCAGTCAAAAATATTATTTCCGAATTCAATCCGGAATGGATTATTAATTTCGCCGCCTTTACCGATGTTAACGCTGCAGAGTCACAAATGGGTGATGAAAACGGTTCAGTCTGGAAAATCAATGTTGAGGGAACTAACAATCTTGTCAAAGCTTTTCCTTCAAAAAAAATTATCCAAATCAGTACGGATATGGTTTTCCCCGGAAACGAAGCCACCCCAGGCCCCTATGCCGAAAATGACAAAACTCCAGATGTAAAAGACTATCTAACGTGGTATGGCTGGACGAAAAACCGTGCCGAAAAAATTATTCTCAATCACGGTGGTTCCATTTTAAGAATTATTTATCCCGTTCGAGCTCATTACGATACCAAACTTGATTATCTTCGCGGTCCACTTAAAAAATTTTCCGAAGGAACGATATACCCTTTGTTTAATGATCAACAAGTATGTATTGCCTTTATTGATCAAATAGCAGAAACAATTCAAAGAATTATCGACACCGATAATTCTGGTATTTTTCATTGTAGTTCGGACACCACTACCCCTTACGAATTAATTAGTTATGCTGTTGATAAACTTGGCGGAGATGCCTCTACCATCAAACAAATCTCGGTTTATGAGTTTTTAAAAACCCAAACAAACAAAAACCGTTACCCTGTTTGGGGAGGCTTAAAAACAGTCAAAACAGAAGAAAAACTTGATCTTCATTATTACACTTGGCAAACAATAGTTGAAATACTCATCGCTCAGGGGTTATCCTTAAACTAATGAAGCTTTTATCAAAGCTATTACTGTTTCCGTTACTTGTCTATTTATTATTTTTGGTTACCCCAAACGTTTTTGCCGATGCCAAATCTGATTACGAATACCAATATAGTCAGTATCGCCAAAACTATATTGAGTACTCCATATTAAAAAAAGACTTTTTAGAAAATCCAACTCTTGATAATCAACAAAAGGCAATTTTAGCTGCCAAACAAACAATGGTATCGAGGGACTTGGCCAAAGGAAGTTTCGCTGCCTACTTGCTTTTCCTCTGCCAAGACAAACAAACCAATTATGCTCCCATCAAACCTTCCATCGAGGCGATTAATCAAGCAAAAACATTCTATCTTTCTGAAGCCAACAAATCCCAATCGGTTGTAACTGCCTCTGATTTAGTTTCATACACTCAAAACTATCTAACAAACACTGTAACCCACGACAGAAGTTTAAGGTCAGGAAATGTTGCCTGTAAGATTTCACAACTGGTCCGTTTCCAAATCGAATCCAAAAACGCCTATGATATTATTCTTCCAAAATTAACTTCTCCTTTTTCCGCAGCTCTAAAAACCAGAATTGATGATCTTCAAACACAAGGAAATAAAATTAATGACACCATCAATGTTTTTACGAATAAACTTTATTCGGAAGAAATTACAGACAATATCGATAACGAAAGTTACTTTACCAATAACTCCGAAACAATAAAGAAAATTAAAAACATGCAATTAAAATGGATTGACGGTCTTATAGATATAGATTTAAACTATGCCCATTCCTAAAATTGAAATCACCAACCCAGAAGCCCTAGAGTTGCTAAGGAAAATAAAATCTCGAGAAATCTTAATCCCAATTTATGCCTGGTTTAATAAATATCGCTGGTATCTTATTGCATTAATAGTTGTGATCGCCCTTCTTATTGCCTTAATTATAGGCAAAATAGCCTCTGAAAAGACACCAATCCCGACTTTTATTCCTCCAGATATTGAAAACGTAGTGCCTACCGAAAGTACTTCGGTGAAGTCTGATTTTTCCGGTCTCAAAGATGAGATCATAAACACCAACACCGACTTACCCGATCCAGCCATCCCGGTATTTGACAATGTTATAGATCTTGAAGAAAAGATTAATTAACATAATTTATGTGATAACATAAAAATCATGACTAAAGCTAATACAATAAAATCAATTAAAAAAATATCTTCTCCTATGCCGAAAACAAAAAAATCCGTCAAGGTTATCAAGCAACTTCGTACTGCCCCAATAAAGGCAATTATTACCAATAAAAAGAACCTAAACACCATCTTCTTCATTAAATTATTATTGGTTGTTGCCGTCGGAGTATTGGTCTTTTTGCTTGTTCAAAAAAACAAAAATATCTTTATTGTAGGCACGGTAAATAAATCTCCGGTTTCTCGTTGGGAATTGAATGCCAAAATGTCGGACAAATATGCCTCACAAACCTTTGAAGAAATTGTTTCGGAAAGACTTCTAAACGAAAATCTAAAGAAGAATAAGATTGAAGTAACTTCTCAAGAGGTTCAAGATGAACTTGTCAAAATCAAAGCCCAGTATGGTGGAGAAGAACAATTCAAAGCTGCCATCGTTCAGTTTGGCATGACCGAAGAAAAAGCTCTAAAATCAATCGAACAAAGTATTGGCCTTAAAAAATTAATTGAAGCCATCAGTAAAATTGAGATTTCCGACGAAGTTATCTCCAAGTACTTTACCGACAATAAAGCCAACTATACAGGTAAAAAACTTGAAGATGTTGCCACAGAAATAAAAAATATTCTTTATCAACAAGAAATCTACACCAAATCACAAGAATGGTATTCTCAGATTAGAAAAGAAGCTAAAGTAAGTAGTTTTCTCTAAAGACTAACACTGCCCAGTGAAGAATAATATTTTCCATAAAATCAAAGATATATTCTCGCTTAAAAATATTTTGACCTTTATCAAAAAATGGTCCACTCCTTTATTAACAAGTTTAATTGTATTAATTCTTCTTGTTATTGCTATCGTTCTGAGTCGCCAAAATACTACAAAACATAATCAAGAAGAAATTGCCGCTATTCAAATTGTTCTTCCGGCAGATAACATTGCCCTTCCTCAAGCGGATTTTAGAAGTAGCAATTCTATAGAAGCCACTCTCAAAAACAGGAAAACCAGGCTAGACTTTACCGATGGCGCATTGTCTCTAAAACAAATTTCACAACTTCTTTGGGCAGGTCAAGGTGTCAATGTCGATTGGGGTGATCGCACCGCTCCATCTGCTAAATCCACCTATCCGTTAACTATATTTTTGATAGCCAACAAGATTGACGGTTTGGATGCAGGTGAGTATCAATATATTCCAGGAGACAGGACTCCCGTTCATCAATTAAAGCCTATTAAAAAAGTCGAAATGGGAGAAGCCCTATTTGATCTTTTAAATCAAAGTTCATTTAATAAAATTCCGGCAATAATTGTTATAACAGGAAACATGAGCAAAATGGCCGAAGCCTACGGAGGTATTCCTCATGACAAAGAAGTCTATCTCGAAGCAGGTTATGCTGCTCAAAACATAGCCCTAGAAGCTGAAAGTCTCAAACTAGGAACCAATGTCAACACTAATTTTGATGAGCTAAAGCTTAAAGAATTAATTACAGTTTCCAGTTCCGATACGATTATCTCTCTCATGCCTATTGGAATTCCAAAATAAGTTACTTTTTACCCTTTCTCCACGCGGCAATTTTTTTATGATCTCCAGAAAGTAACACTTCTGGCACCTTCCATCCCTTATAATCGGCAGGTCTGGTATATTGCGGATACTCAGTTTCAAACGACTCAGAATAGGATTCCTCAGCTAACGATTCCGGATTGCCTAATGCACCGGGAAGCAGACGGACAATCGAGTCTACGACCACCATTACCGGCAACTCACCCCCGGACAACACATAAGGTCCTATCGAATATACCTCATCGGCCAAATAATCGTGTACTCGCTGATCAATTCCTTCAAAATGCGGGGCAATTAAAATTAAATGCTCTTCGTTTTTAAGTGTTTCAGCACTTTTTTGGTTATACATTTTACCCTTTGTATCCAACAAAATTATTTTTGATTTTGCTTTTTTTAAATCAGAGATTGCTCGATCCACAACGTCAACCTTCATCACCATTCCGGCACCACCCCCAAAAGGTTTATCATCTACACTTTTGTAATTATCTTCACTCCAGTCGCGTAAGTTGTGAATTTCTATATCCACAATTCCTGTTCCCGTAGCCCTTCCAATTATTGATGTCCCAAATACCTTCGAAAACATCTCCGGAAAAATAGTCAATATATCTATTTTCATATCCCAATTTTACCTTAATATTGAGTTCTTTATTCCTTGAGTTCTCGAGTTCTTTAGTTATACAATAGCTTTATGCCAAGACTAGTCAAAAAATCAGCTCACGGTCCCGAACAAGTGGGTGACAAATTAATTTGTATGTGTGGTCTAAGTAAAAACCAACCTTTTTGTGATGGTTCACATAACAAGACCTTCGGTGAAGACGAAAAAAAACTCTACTGGTACGGTGACAATCAAAAACGTGAAGAAATATCAACTGAATCAAATGAAGAGTGTTGCGGAAAGTGTGAAGGGGGTTGTTGCCAAGACGACAATAAATAACTATGAAAAAACTTCCCATCGCTGTCGTGGTTATTCCCACTTATAACGAAGCCGGAACAATAGGAGAAATGATTGATACTCTCTGTGGGAAGGTTTTCCCTCAAATAAAAGATTGGAGTTGTAAGCTATTGGTTGTTGACGACACCTCACCAGACGGAACATACAAGATTGTCGAGAAAAAACAAAAAAAATATCAAAATCTTGAGTTGTATTTAAATCCCACCAAGGCCGGGATTGGTGGAGCTTATGTCAAAGGATTCAAATTTGCCATGAAGGAGTTAAAAGCTGATGTTGTTATTGAATTTGATGCAGATTTTCAGCATCCACCCAAAGATATCCCCGTACTTCTCAATGAAATCAATATTGGTTACGATTACGTATTGGGTTCTCGCAAAATTAAAGGCGGTAGTAATCCCAAAGGTTGGGGTTTCAAACGAGTATTTTTCAGCGAAGTAGGTGGTTTTGTGGCGCGTTTTGTTCTCTTTTTCCCAGGAAAATATTTTTTCAAAATTACCGATCCAACCGGTGGTCTTAAAGCATCCCGGGTCAAAGGTTTTGTCGATACTATAGATATGGATCACCTTTACTCCAGAAGTTTTGGATACAAACTTGAATTTCTCTACAAAATGACCCAACTTGGTGCCAAGGTTAAAGAAATTCCTCTACAGTTTGGACTTCGCACCAAAGGTGAATCCAAAATAGAACCAAAAACAGCCAAAGATATTTTTCGTTCAGTTTTTCT
>CAISER010000003.1 GCA_903884375.1 Candidatus Collierbacteria bacterium
ATGAAGATTGCCCAGAACGGAGATTTTACGGGAGTTGTTTTACAAGAGGGACTGGCGGCGCGATACTATAAAAAAGAGTCTGGTGTTCCACTAATTGTGAAACTGAATGGCAAAACTTCTTTTCAGGGAGAAGAACCGTTATCTTTACAACTTTGCACTGTGAAGAAAGCGGCGGAAATGGGAGCTGTTGGAGTGGGCTATACAATTTATGTAGGAAGTCAATTTGAAGAGCAAATGTTAGTTGAGTTTTCGCGAATTGAAGACGAAGCACATGAACTAGGAATGATTGTAATTGCCTGGATGTATCCAAGAGGAAAGAAGGTTGCCGGACGAGAGACAGAGGGTGATGTAGTAGCTTACGGAGCTCGTTTGGGTTTGGAGCTTAATGCCGATTTTGTGAAGGTACCATACACAGGAGATTCGGAAAGCTTTAATTGGGTAGTGAGAGCTGCCGGAAAAACAGGAGTGTTGGCACAGGGAGGACAAAAAACAGACTGGGGAAATTTGGAAGAAGAAGTGGAGGGAGTAATGAAAGCAGGAGCTGCCGGAATTGCAATTGGCAGAAATGTGTGGCAAGACGAAAATCCAAATGAAGTGTCAAAGAAATTAGCGGAGATAGTATATAAGTAAGATATGGATGATGGAATTGAAAAATTGAATACAGAGGTTGTAGAAAATAAAGTATCTAAGATCATAATAGAAGATGCAAGAGGAGAGAAAGTAGACGCTATTCAAGAAGGAGAATTTAGAAAAAGATTAGAGAATGACAGAGTTGAAGAAAAATTAATTCAGTTTGAAACATTTGTAGGAGATTATACAAAACAAAAAGTCTCAGAAGGGTTGAAAGTGAATTTGGTTGATGGTCCGTTTGGAGACGGAGAGGTGGTAAATGGAGTTCTGTTTGTAAACCTACCAAATAGCAGTGAAATATTAGCGGAATCAAACGATTCAAATGCAGAAGGTTTTTTGAAAGTTTTAACAGAGGCAGGGACAACTTATAAAGAAATAGCTATGATTAGCGCGTCATCTACAACCCTACACGAAACGTCACATATGATTATTGATAGTCGACCCGGTTCACAACTGGCAATAGATTTTGAAAATGCTCAGCCAGAAGGACAAAAAATTATCTTAGATGAAGATGGTCATACATTGTCACTTCTTGATGAAGGAATTACTTATGCATTTCAACTTGAAAAGGACAGTGAAAATGAATTAATACAGAGACTTGAAAGCAAAAAGCCTCAAGGAAATGAAAGCTTTACGATTAAGACGAGAAAACAATTGAGTGAGGCGTTGAGAGTAAAAGTTAAAGAGTATCTTAATGGAGAGAAAGGGGTAATAAAGATGGACAATGCTTTTTTGGTATTTGCCGGAGAGGAGATGAAGAAGCTGGATATTGAGAAATATAAGGAGGAGGCGGAAAAAGAAAGAAGAGATAGAAGAGAAAAAATTGATAATACTAGTCCAGTTTGAGAATTTTAGATATTTTCTTTTTTAGATTGATACTGAGATTTCCATTTTTTAATTTCTTGATTACCAAAACTAAACTTAGTCCCACCATAACGGAAAATGATAGTAACATGGGGAGAAGTAACTGATATTCAGTAAAACCAATATCGAATTTTTCGACGACATAAAGCAACAAAGAAAAACCCAGCCAGACCGTACCAAAAAAGAGTTTTAGATCACCCCACCTGCCACGATAAGAGTTTGAAGAGGCTCGGGTGTAGTAATAAATAAAGATAGCAAAACTAAGGCCGAGTATTATTCCTCGAAAAATTCCCCAGCCAAGGTTGGTAATACCAGTGTTTGGGACATGATTTATTTCCAGCAAAGTAATACCAAGAGAAGAAATAATAATGCCACTATAGACCAGATTGTGTGAGAAATTGAGGTGAAAAAATTTGTTGATTTCTGCTAGTTCGGAATTTTTATTTTTGAGATAACTTGAGAACATTTTGGTAACTGCATGAATAGCAATGCCTCCATAAGAGTACATAAGAGACAGGAGAATGGTACTTACAAGAATACTGTCTGGGAAAATAGCAGTGTCACTTTTGGGTAAACGTAACATGGCTTGTAAATAGGAAAAGATCATCGGAAAGACAATTCCCGGTATAAGAACGAGAAAGATGACTTGTTGAATAGACAGATGCCAAATTTTTTTGGTGTGTAGTGCTTTTATGCGATAAAGCATGATCATAACCAAACACAAAACACCAATGACAGTAATAAATGATGAGCCATGCATAGTCAAATGGAATTATAACAAAAGACATTGGCTATATGAGATAGAATTAATCAATATGCAGAAAGTTGTTGTTGTTGGGGCGGCGGTAGTAGATGTACTTTTGAAGTCGAAAAGTTTGCGAGTGATGAAAAGTCATCAAATTGAAGGAGGTGTGGCAATGTGTGAGGTGTTGGGAGGAAAAATTGAAGCAGAAAATGGCGTGTTGGTTAGTGGAGGAGGGGGAACTAACGTGGCAGTAGGACTTCATCGTTTGGGTGAGGCAGTGAAAATGATAAGTAGGGTGGGTAATGATGATTTAAGCGAAGTACTTGTCAGGCAACTTGAAAAAGAAAACATAGATTTATCTTCTTTACAAAAAACGAAAGGGAAAACCGGCCTATCAGCTGTCTTAGTGGCAAATGATGGAGGAAGGTCTATTGTCACCTATCGTGGAGAAAGTGGTGAAATAGAAAGGGGAGAAATCGACTGGGAAATGATCAAAAAAGCAGATTGGATACAAATATCAAGTTTGGGTGGAGAAATGAATTTGTTGGAGGACTTAGTGGCATTTGCATTGGAACATGGAATAAGAATCGGTATTAATCCCGGAAAAAAAGAATTGGTAGAAAAAGAAAGACTCAAATTATTGTTATCGAAATTTGATTTGTTTGTTGTGAATCGAATGGAGGCTTCCGAATTTTGGGAGGATAAATTTGATGATGAAGAAATAATGGTTAAAAAATTTGCAAAAGCAGGAACTAAATTACTTATGATTACGGACGGGAAAAGAGGAGCGGGTGTTTGTGAGAAAGGTCGATGGATAAAAATGGAGGCGTATCCAAACAAATCAATTGATGATACCGGAGCAGGAGACGCCTTTGTTTCCGGCGTGGTAGCAGGTTTGTTGTCCGGAAAAAAAGTTCAGGAAGCGTTAAAAATGGGACTAGCTAATGGAGGGTCGGTGGTTGGTAAGTTAGGCGCTAAAGATGGATTGTTGTATAAAAATGATATGGATAGGTGGCTGAAGAAAAAATTGAAAACGGTAGAAGAAATTTTAGGTGTGGTTAAATGAAGATATGGAGAAAAAGAAAATATTTGTGACTCATGTTTTTTTGGATAAATATCTTAAAGAACTTAAGGAAAAATATGAAGTGGTTGTCTGTCCCCATAAAGATATTAATAGAAAAGACCTATTAAAAGAAGTTAAAGGAGTGAATGGGATAATATCGACGTTAACCGAGAAAATTGATAATGAAGTGATGGAGGCTGCCGGGTCAACATTAAAAGCAATTTGTAACTATGCGGTTGGCTTTGATAACGTAGATATTGATGCGGCAACTAAAAGAGGCATTTGTGTAACAAATACGTCGGGAGTTTTGACCGAGTCGGTAGCTGAAGAAATAATTGCTTTAACATTGTCATTATTTAGAAGAATTGTGGAAGGAGACAGATTTGTTCGAGCAGGAAAATATAAAGGTTGGGAACCGGATTTGCTTTTGGGGACTGGGGTAAAAGATAAAGTAATGGGAATTGTTGGATTGGGGAGAATTGGAAGGTGGACAGCGAGAATGGCAAATGCTTTGGGAATGAAAGTAATATATTTTAATCGTCACCGAGATGAGGAGTTCGAAGAAGAGTATGGAGTTGTTTATCATACTTTGGACCGATTATTGGAACTTGCTGATGTCGTCAGTTTGTCGGTTCCTTTGACTGATGAAACAAAACATCTGATTGGAGAGCGGGAACTTCGATTAATGAAGCCAACAGCCTTATTGATTAATACCGCACGTGGAGCTGTCGTTGACGAAAAAGCTTTGATAGCTGCATTAAAAGAGAAGTGGATTGCGGGAGCAGGGCTGGATGTTTTTGAAGACGAGTCGAGTATTCCATTGGAACTTCGTTCTTTACCCAATACGGTTTTGACTCCTCATACTGCTTCAGCAACGGTTGAGGCAAGATTGGCAATGGCAAGAATTGTTACCGATAATATGAATGATGCTTTAGAAGGAAGAAAACCTTCTTGTCTTATTAATACCGAAGTTTGGGAATAAGGGTTTTGTTTGAATATAATATATAAATAATGATAAGAAACAAAGACGAGGAAAAAGAGATTGATCTTCCGAGTGAGGATGATGAAAATGTGGGTGATGGGGCGCCAACAAAAAAGAGAGAAAAGAGAAGAAAATCTAAAGAAGAAAGAATCGCTGAAAGAAAGGTGGTGTTTTGGACACTTGTAATTGTTGTGGCAATTACGATTGGTTTTTGGCTGGTGCCGAGAGTTAGAAGTATTTTTGATGGTGAACCGGTTTCAATTGGGGGAGAAAAACCAATAGAAACCAAAATAAAGGATAAAGAAGATAATAATTATGTAGAAATTACCCTTTAATAATTAGAGAATTTGAGGAAATAAATTTGTAGATGGTGTGGGTGTAGGATTTAGGATTTCTTTGATTTTTACTGGATCACAAGTAGTTTTTGGTTCGGTTCCCTTTTTGAAATATTCATATTTTGTTGGGCAACCATCACAAGGTAGAGTGCCGGTGAGAGTGCATATAGAGATTTTAATTAGTTCTACCGGAGTAGAATTATTCTGAGAGTCTTGAGGTGTTTTTTCCAAAATTAGATTGACAATTTTAGCCCAAATGGGTGAAGCACCCGTGATACCCGAAGCAATACGAGACATGGGAGTATTATCGTTGTTTCCTACCCAAGTTGAGACCAAAAAATTTCCGGTATAGCCCAATGTCCAGTTGTCTCTTAAGTCATTACTGGTTCCGGTTTTAACAGATACTTTTGCGTTTTTAATATTTAATATTGAGTTTGACCCAAATGCCGGAGTTCTAGCATTGTTGTCGGATAATATATCAGAAATGAGATATGCAGCGGTTGCAGAAATAGTTCGATGAGGAGAACAATTATCATCTTCGGCTCTCACTAATGAATTTTGGATATTTAATTTTGTTTTTTGGGGGCAGCTGGAGATAAATATTTTTTCACCATTTGATTTTTGAATACTAATAAGAGGATTCAGAGGGGTAGTAATGCCTAAGTTGGCAAAGGTTGAGTAAGCCGTGGCCATATCAATCATTCTGACTTCAAGACTACCAAGAGCCATTGAGAGTCCAAAACGACCCGGGTCGTTCCAGGAAGTGATACCCATTTTATTAGCAAGTGCGACGAAATTTTGAATTCCATTTTTTGAAAGTAAAATTACCGAAGGAATATTGTAAGAACTACCAAGAGCTTGACGAAGAGTGATTAACCCATGAAATTTTCCGTCATAGTTTTTAGGGGTCCAAGGCTGTTGACCGGGAAGATTAAAAGAGATTGGTTTGTCTTCGATGACACTTCCAGGGCCGTAACCATTTTCAAAAGCGAGAGCATAGTTTAAAGGTTTAATTGAGCTTCCCGGTTGACGAAGTGCAAGAGTTAGATTTACCTGACCATCTTGATTAAGATTGAAATAATCTTTTGAGCCAACCATAGCCAAAATCTCACCTGTTTTGGGATTGGTAACCAAAGCGGAGCCGTTGGTGACAAGATATTTTTTTAAACCGGCGACTTCCGATGTGACAATTTTTTGGACTTTTTCTTGAAGATTTAAATCGAGTGTGGTGGTGACGATAAGACCACCTTGATTAACGATATTTTCACCTAATTCTTTGGTGAGGATATCCTTTATATACATAACGAAATGGGGAGCGTTTATTTCGATTTTAGCTGAGTTGAAGACTAGAACATGACTAATTGCTTTTTGATATTCCTTTTCATCGATAAAATCAAGTTTAAACATTTGTTCGAGAACAAACTTTTGCCTTTCTTTTGCCAGTTCCGGCTGATCACCAAAAGGAGAATATTTACTGGGAGCTTGGGGAAGTCCGGCAAGAAAAGCGGCTTGAGGAAGATCTAAATCTTTAGCGTCGATGTTGAAATATTGTCTGGAAGCTTCTTGGATGCCATAAGCCGGACCACCAAAGCCAACTTGATTCAAATACATTTCAAATATTTTATTTTTATCGAAAAGATATTCAACTTTGACAGATAGTATTAACTCCTTAATTTTTCGAGTAAGCGTTTTTTCGTTTGAAAGTAATGTGTTTTTGACTAATTGTTGGGTGATAGTTGAACCTCCTTCTGTTTTGCTATCAACAATATTTTTGTAGAGAGCACGGATAGTACCAGAAAATGAAAAACCTTTGTGCCGATAAAAATCTTTATCCTCCGCGGCAAGAAAAGCGTTTTTTACGTAAATAGGTAGAGAGTCTAGGGTAACCAGTGTGCGGTTTTCGTCTTTGTATATTTTGTAAAGCAAATTACCGTTTCGGTCGAGAATTTGAGTGGTTAATTTTGATGGATAATCAACTAATTTTTTTGGGTCAGGAAGATCATAAAAAAATTTAACATAGACAAAACAAACGAAAGTAAAGAAACCAAGAAAATAAATGAAATATGAAAAGAAATGCTTCTTTTCAACTTTGATTTTAGGGAAATTTAGATTGAAGTTTATTCGAGGCAATCGGAATTTGGGAAAGGAGATTGAAGGAAAAGATAAAACGAAACGGGGGAATCTAATTATTGATAAGGGTTTAGATGATAGTTTTGAAAGAAAAACAAAAAGGTACCCAAAAAACAATATTAACCAAAGAAAAATTTTAAAGATAGGACTACCAAGATAATATAAGAAATTCTTTGATTGATTAAAGTGTCTTTTTTGTGCCATGTTATAGGCGAAAAAGTTTAAAAGGACAGAATTTGCGAACTAACATTATTTTAGAACTAAGCGCTAAAAAAGACTAGGGGAGGAATAAGGATTTTATTGGATTCCAAAGATCGAGAGAGGTTCCCTCATAACCTAATGCCCAGATAGCGATACCTCCCAGGTTTGCCGATTCAACGAGCTTGATCTTTTGCTCTAAAGACTGTGCGTTTTCAAAATGAATCTGAAAAATGTGATTATTTATTTCGTAAACAAGATATGGGCTAAGCGTAACGGATGACCATTTAGCGGATAATGAGGAAATATTGGAATCTTGAAATATAGATTGAATACGCTGATAAGTTGCCAAAGTCCCGGTGCCGGGATAAGTATTTGCCAAAAAATCATCCGATGCTGTTTGCCACTCATAGCCATAAAAGGGAATACCAAGAATCATTTTGGTAGAGGGAATTAGTTTGCTAATTTGAGAAATATGGGTAATGATGTCTTTGTCTAAGCAATTCTTTTCTGCGGAATAGAAAGAGACACATTTACCTTTTATGGGAGCAACAGGACCAGCTTGAGAAGAAGACTTGCGATAGTAATCGTATGCCATAATGATAAATTTGTCGGTAACCGGTTCGAGTTGTTTTAGGTCCCAAAGCTTAGGGTTTTCGGCGGCACTGGCAAAAATGTCGATGTCAATTTGACAATGATTTTTGTAAGAAATACAGGCAAAACGAAGGTCGGTAATAAAACCAACAAAACTTTCTCTTAAAACTCTATTGCCTTCATCAACATATTCAAAATCAATGTTTATATCATCAAAACCAAAATCTTTGTAGATAGTCATGATAGAAGTAATGGCGGTCCTTTTATTTTCCGGTGAATTGAGGATACCTTCAATGATTCCAGGTTCCATTGCAGTAACGACGATAGAGGTTTTTTGTCCTAGCAGTTTTGATTGGTAAAGAAGTTTTTCGGTGTCTTTGGATTTTAGTTTATTCCATCCCGGTTCTGTTTCAACTAAATTTATTTTTTTATTAAGACTGCCATCAGAATTAAGATCGACTGCAAAATAGGCAAAATGAGTTAATGAGCCGATGTTCAGATTTTTGGAGTATTTTAAATTCCAATATGGGAAAAATCCATAAACTACTTTTTTGGATTTTATTGCCGGAGTGTTACCGATTAGACTTCCAATGAGAGCAATAGGGCTGACCAAAGGGAGAGAACTCCTCCAAATGGAATAAGCCGTTATTGAAATGAGAATAATTCCAAGAGAAAGAAAAAGAAGATTAATTTTACGGAACATTGGTTGGGGAAACATTTATATAATTACCCGGAGTGACATTCTTATATTGAAATTTCGAGTAATCAATTATTGTTTGTGGCCAAGAAATTTTTCCTTTTTCGTCAACTGGATAAAGACAGTCAAGACAAAAGTTTTGGACAAAAGGATCAGAAACGACAGTGTGTTCTTCAAGATCTCGGTCGACAGTCTCATCCCCCTCAAGAATGGGTAGTTTGTCGGAACGACGAACCCAGATCTGCTGTTTGATGGGATAGGAAGATTGTCCAAGAGGAAGAATCCCTTCAATAAAATATTCATTATGCGATTCACATTGATTTTCCAGTTGAGCTAAAAGTCCGGTAAGATTACAGACTTGAAAATTGGTAACCATTTCCGGTTTAACAAGCGGTCGATCTTTAACATTTTTTAAAAGTTTTTTCATGATATTATTCCAAATTGGAGATGCTCCCGTAATACCTGAGGCGACATAGCTCATGGATGTGCTGTTGTTATTTCCTACCCAAGTAACAGCTAAATAATCTGGAGTATAACCAATTGTCCAGTTATCTTTAAGGTCATTGGTGGTACCTGTTTTGACTGAGACGGTGTGCCCGGGAATTACCAGTTGACTATTTGTTCCAAAGGCGGCGCTACGGGCACCGTTGTCTGAGAGAATATCAGAAATAATAAAAGTAACTTCTTGAGGTAGAGTAACACGGGGTTCTGTAATGGGTATTTCATTGTTTGGTAGTGATTGATTGGTCCAAAATTCTGTCCAGTTTTCGGGCATAACGGAAACAACATTGGAAATTTTTTCTGTTTCAACTTGTTCGAGTAATTTGCCGGTATAATCTTCGATTTTTAAAACGGAGATAAGGGGAACGGTAACACCAGAGTTGGCAAAAGTGCCAAAGGCTTTTGCCATATCGAGCATAGTTACATCCCCGCCTCCAAGAGTAAGAGATAAACCATAATTGCTTGGATTAGTCCAAGTAGAGATTCCCATTGCTGACGCGGTGGCGATAAAAGAATCGATACCATTAAGGGCGAGTTGTTTAACTGCGGGGATATTTAGCGAGTTGGCAAGTGCGAGTCGCATAGAAACAGGTCCTCGGAATGTGCCATCATAGTTTTTAGGACAGTATTGTTTTTGTCCTGTGACATTAAAACAGGTTGGGATATCAAGATATGTAGTACTAGCCGGCCAACCCTCAAGGAGACCGACAGCATAATTAATTGGTTTTATGGAACTGCCTGGTTGACGTAGAGAGGTAGTGATATTTACTTGGCCGTCAATTTCGTCGTTGAAGTAATCTTTTGAACCAATAAGAGCAATTATTTCCCCAGTATTTGGTTTGGTAACAACCGCAGCGCCATTACTGATTTTGAGTTTGGCAATCTTTTTCATTTCAGCAGCGAGTGAAGCCTCAATATATTCTTGAATATCAAGATCGAGAGTTGTTGTAACCCTTAACCCACCAAGATTAACTTTGTCCTCACCATATTTTTGAACGAGAGCATCACGAACTAATAAGGAGAAATGGGGAGCCTTAAGAGAGATGTTCTTTTTAAGGAAGTTAAGTTTTTCAGCTTTGGCAGCATCTGATTGTTCTTGTGTAATATATTTGTCTTCTACCATTCGGCGAAGAACATCTTGTTGACGATTAATTGCCAGTTCTGGGTTGGCTCCAAATGGAGAATAACGAGTGGGTGATTGTGGAAGTCCGGCAAGAAGAGCTCCCTCTGCGAGAGTAAGATCCTTGGCAGATTTTCCGAAATAAGTAATTGCAGCGGTTTCGATACCATAGACAGCACCACCATACGGAGCGTGGTTTAAATAAAGTTCAAGAATCTGATTCTTGTTGTAGGTAATTTCTGTGGCAATTGCTAATAATGCCTCTTTTATTTTGCGAGTAATAGTTCTTCTAGTGTCAGACAAAAGGGCATTTTTAACTAGTTGTTGAGTAAGAGTAGAACCACCTTCAAGTCTTTTACCTGTAAGGGTATTGAATGCGGCACGAATGATGGCGATAGTATCAAGTCCGTGATGGTGATAAAAATTTTTGTCTTCAATGGCAATAGTAGCTTGTTGAACAGTGAGAGGAACATTTTCCAAAGCAATAGGAGTGCGTTTGTATTGGGAATAGACCTCATAAAGAAGTTTGCCATTTCTGTCTAAGATTTGAGTGCTGATAGGAGCAGGAGTTTTAACGAGTTTAGCCGGACTGGGAACATCTTTTAATAAAAATATTAAACTAATGAGAAAAATGCCGACTATTATTGAAATAATGGATATAAGACGAGATCTACGAGTATTTGTACACCTCTTGTAGTTTTTTTCAATAATACCTAGGAGTTGCTTTCTGGTAAGAACCATAGGTAACATTATAACCGCTGTGATACGATGAGATAATGAAACGACTTTGGTATTACTATATTTATCTATTAGTTATCTGGGGAAGTTTTAGATATTTTGTACGTTTACCTGAGGTTATTGAAGAACTGTGGTTTAAGCCTGTCTTGTGGCTTGTACCTTTGTTTTGGTGGAACTTGGCTTTGAAAGAAAAGATTTCTATGTTTGGAAAAAAATGGATAAAAACTTTGGTTTTAGGTTTTGTGGTTGGGAGTGCTTACTATTTGATATTTAAATACAAGAATTTACAAAGTTTCAATTTTGATGCAAATTTGATTGGTGTGGCTTTGGCGACGGCGGTGACCGAGGAATTGACCTTTAGTGGTTTTGTGGCCGGATATCTGGAAAATATCCGACAAGGGAAATGGATAAATCTAATAATAGTGGGTTTATTAACGGCTATAATTCGTTTGCCAATTTTATTTTTTGTATATCAAGCAACGGGGAATGAGATACTGGGTGTTGTACTTGTGGCATTAGCAAGTGGAGTAATTAACGCTTGGATTCGAGTGAAGTCGGGAAATGTAGCCGGATCAATATTGGCTCGTTTGGGTATGAATTTGGCTGCTATGGGGTAGAGGTGTATAATTTTGAGGTACTTTCAAACCATAAGGAGGTGAAACAGTGAGTTTAAATGGATCGGTTGGTGGCCAAGGGAACGAGTATTCAGATTCAGAAAAAATGAAGATTTTGTTCTCTGGGACTCCGAATTTGCTTGGAGGTCTTTCAAATGAGCAAGAGTTGGTAGGTTTGTGTCCACAAGAATTTCAAAACGATAATCCTTGGTCAAGTTATGCTTCAAAATTGTTTTTTAGAGGGGCAAATATTTCAAATTGGAAATGGCGTCAGGAGAATGAACATGAAAGGAAAAGACAGTTAAATTGCTTCTCGGGCTTGTTGGGTAGCTTTGATATTGACCATGAAGATAAAGAAGCAGTAGCTGGATGGATGTTATCAATAATACTTGTTGAGGTTCCTGAATGGGCACCTTCGAAAAGAGAATAATTAATTAGGGCGGCTTATGGCCGCCCTTTTGTGGTATCTTGGATATTGAAGAAGATTTTGCGGAGATTAGCCATGATGATGTTTTGTGATGTATTAAGTGGTAGTTGCATTGCTAGGGGTAGTGTTACATGATGATACCCGACACTAAATATTGTGTTTAATTATGAACTGTCCATATTGTACCAACGAAGATACATCTGTTCTGGAAAGCCGCGGATTACCTGAAGAAGCCGGTATTCGTCGAAGAAGAGAATGTAAAAAATGCGGTAAGCGATTTACAACACACGAGAAAGTAGTAAATATTGATTTAAAGGTAATTAAAAAAAGCGGAAGAGTGGAGCAGTACGACAGGGAGAAACTATTGAAGGGAATAAAAAAGGCTTGTTATAAACGAAAGGTTGAGGAAGATGATATGGAAAATTTAGTTGACGATATTGAGACACGATTGCTGAACAGAAAGACCATAGAAATAAAATCAAGCGACATTGGAAAAATGGTTTTGTCGCGACTTTTGAAACTTGATGATTTGGCTTACATGAGATTTGCAAGTGTTTATCTTGACTTTGCAGACGCAAAGGAGTTTCAGGAGTTTGTAGCCGGATCTAAAAGATTAACAACCAGTCATTAATAAATATGTCAGTATCATCAACTGTTTATCAAAATATGAAGAATAAAGAAGACAAAGTAATTACCGAAACTTACCAAGAAGTAATTGAAGAAGTAAATAAAAAAATAGGTAATCAGCCAAAATTTCCTGACGATTTGGTTCCGGGGGTTTGGTCTGAACAAGCAATAAAAGTCTTAAAAGAAAGATATTTAGACAAAGATAATGAAGGGAATATTAAGGAAACAACTGACGAGCTTGTTTGGAGAGTGGCTTTTGCGGTAGCGAGTGCCGAATGCCGTTTTGGTGCAACAAAAGAAGAGGTATTGGAAACGGCGAAAAATTTTTATCATTTGATGAGTAGCAAAAGATTTTTGCCAAATTCACCTACATTAATGAATGCAGGGAAAAATAATGGGTTACAGTATTCTGCTTGTTTTGTGCTGCCGGTAATAGATTCTTTAGAGGGGATTTTTGATGCGATTAAATATCAAGCAATTATTCACCAATCTGGGGGAGGAACGGGCTTTTCTTTTAGTAGATTACGACAAAGAGGAGCGATGGTAAAAAGAAGCCGTGGTGTGGCAAGTGGCCCAGTAAGTTTTATGAAAGTATTTAATGAAGCCACACAACAAATTAAACAAGGAGGAACCCGTCGAGGTGCAAACATGGGAATTTTGCGAGTTGACCATCCGGATATTCGGGAATTTATTACATGTAAATTAGAAGGCGGTTTAACAAATTTTAATATTTCCGTAGCGGCAACCGATAAATTTATGGAAGCTATTGTCGAAGGGGATAAATATGATTTGATTGAACCACATGACGGTGCAGTGGTTGGGCAAGAAGACGCGAGAGAAATATTTGATCTTATCTGCGATTGTGCATGGAAATCAGGCGATCCGGGAATGATTTTTATCGATAGAGTAAATGCTGGTCCCGCAAACCCTGTGCCAAAACTTGGGCCAGTAGAAAGTACCAACCCTTGTGGAGAACAACCTCTATATCCATTTGATGCCTGTAATCTTGGAAGTATATTCCTAAATTATTTTGTGATTGAAAAAAATGGGAAACAAGAAGTTGATTGGGATTTATTGAAGAAAGTGTCAGGTGAAGCGGTAAGATTTTTAGATGATGTAATCGAGGTAAATCCGTTTCCATTACAGCAAATTTGGGAAACAGTGAGGTCAATTCGAAGAGTAGGTCTGGGGATTGGCGGATGGGCAGATATGCTTTATTTGTTAGGAATACCGTATAACTCAGAAGAAGCTTTAGCGTTGGCTGAAAAAATAATGAAAACAATTAACGATGCAGCTCATGAGTCTAGTCGGGAATTGGCCAAAGTAAGAGGAGCTTTTCCTCTTTGGAGTGAGAGTATTTATAAAAATGAAGAACCAATCCGTAATGCAGCGATCACTACTATTGCTCCGACAGGAACAATCGGCATAATTGCTAACACAAGCGGTGGTTGTGAGCCAGTATTTGCTTTGGCTTATAAACACATGGTTAAAGACGAGTCAACCAATCGAGAAATGTATTTTGCCGATCCTGCTTTTGATGCCGTTGCCAAGAGAGAAGGTTTTTGGAGTGAGAAACTAATGGCAAAAGTGGCAGAAACTGGGAATGTTCACGGTATCGACGAGGTCCCTGAAAAATGGAAAAAAGTGTTTGTGACTGCCCATGAAATTACTCCAGAATGGCATGTGAGAATGCAAGGAGCATGGCAGAAGAATTTGGACAATGCTGTTAGTAAAACAATTAATTTACCAAATGAGGCCGTAGTAGACGACGTGGCAAAGGCATATCTGTTGGCTTTTGATTTGGGTTGTATGGGAATAACGATATATAGAGATGGATGCAAAGAATGGCAAGTGCTAAATGTCGGAACAAAAAAAGAAGAGAAAAAAATTGATAATAGTGCAGAAAAAGCAGACATGAGAGTAAGACCAAGTAAGCTTAAGGGAAACACTTATAAAATACAAACACCCGTTGGGACAGCGTTTGTGGTGATTAATGCAGACGAACAAGGGAATCCATTTGAAGTATTTATCAACGTCGGGAAAGCAGGTTCACATGTGATGGCCGATGCCGAAGCAATTGGAAGATTGATTTCTTTATCGCTTCGAGTACCTTCGTCATATCCAGCTAAGGCGGTAGCAGAAGCGGTGGTTGATCAGTTGTCAGGAATTGGGGGGGCGGACAGTGTAGGTTTTGGGAATAACCGTGTTAGAAGTTTGGCTGACGGTGTTGCAAAAGTTATTTCCGAGTATGTCCGCAATGATGATACCAAAACGGAATTTGCCAACGGAGAAAAACCAGAACTGTTGGCAACACAACAGGAATTACCTTTGACGACCAAGAAAGGGGATTTGTGTTCCGAGTGCGGACAAGCAAGTTTGGTACTGGAAGAAGGATGTCAAAAATGTTACTCTTGTGGGGCAAGTAAATGCTGATATGATTGGTAATATTGTGATATAGTTAGCTGGATTTGTTAGCGATTTGACAAGCCCTTAAAAATAGTATTTAATATTATTAGGTAATCTTGTTTACTAGCATTCTTTTGTTGACATTGCTAATAGGTGGTTTTGTGGTTATTTTACCCCCGTATCAATCTTTTTTGTTCTTCTTGGTGCTTTTCTAGTGGGCCAAAAAGGTCTTTAGAGAGAGACAGTGAGGAGACCTTATAGTTTTAGCTATATTTGAGGCTATTTTGGGTTATTATTTTTATTTTGATGGTGTTGCAGTATATTGAAAGAGTATGAAAGAGAAAGTAGGGTTGGTATATGTTTTTGAAGGCAACGGAAAGGGGAAAACAAGCGCTGCTTTGGGTGTGACTTTACGGATGTTGCTGCTCGAAAAAAAAGTTGAGTGGGTTTCTTGGTTTAAGGAAGAATCTTGGAAGAGTGCTGAGATGAAACTTCCAAAAGTGTTTGATAAGAATCTTAAAATGCATTGGATGGGTAAAGGTTTCTATGGCGGACCAGCTGACCATGATACTTTGGACGGTCACAAGAAAGCAGCGATTGATGCACTGACATTGGTCGATGAAATATTGTCAAAAAAAGTGGAGTCAAGTGAAAGTCTTGACCTATTAGTACTGGACGAAGTGCTTCGAGCTGTCGAAAGTGGTTTTATTGATGCGGAAGAGTTACTTGAAGTGATCGAAAAAAGAGGTGAAACACATTTAATTCTTACAGGACAGGAGTGTCCTTCTGAGCTTGTTGAGATGGCTGATTTAATTACTGAGATGAATAAGATAAAACATCCATATGACAAAGGGATTTTGGCAGTTTCCGGTTTGGATTTTTAGGGTATAGTTAAAGTATGCCTGTCCCAGGTAAGGAAATCGAACATCCATTAACACCAGAAGTGAGAGCTCAACCAGTTGAGCAGTTTTCATATGTGGAGAAAGTTGAGAAACAAACCGAAACACAACAGAAGTCAGCTGTTTATCCCCAACAAGATATACAAAATCATGATACAGAAGATAAAGATATGGGGGAAATTGTGTCTGCTCAGTTTGCCGTGCAAACAAAGCCTAATATTCAATTACCACTTACGGAAGAGGAAGTGATGAGTGGTTTGCATCAGAAGATTTGGAAGGGAATTAAGTGGGCATCTGAATATGCCATGATGATGATTAAAAAATATCCGGGGAGAGTATTTTATCTTCCTCCAGATACAAAATGATAAATAATTATAATTACTTAATTCAATATGCCCTGGTAGTGATTTTGGGAATAACTTTGGTGATTGGAGCCTTGATTTTTTGTTGGATGGTTTTTGTGGTGTGGCTCAGAAATAAAAATAGAGAAGAAGTAAGTCTGAATTTTGTATTAATGGAAATTGCGGTTCCCAGAGACAATGAAGTTAAAGTAGATGCCGTGGAACAAATGTTTTCTTCTTTGTTTTCTCTAAAAAAGGGTGGTTTTTGGCAAAAATTTAAACCACAACAACATTTATCACTTGAGATTGTGGGGAAAAAAGAAGACATTCGTTTTTATGTGTCGTGTCACAAGGATAATGTGGAACTGGTTGAGAAATTAATTGCCGGAACGTACTCTGGGGTACAAGTAAGACAAGTTGATGAATACAATATCTTTTATAAAGATGCTTCTGTGGCCTTTACGGAATTGGTTTTGAAAAGTGATAGTTTTAAACCAATTAAAACCTTTAAAGATTTACCAGTTGATTCGTTGGCGGCGATAACCGCGTCAATGGCTAAGTTTGGAGATAATGAAGCGGCGGCAATTCAAATAATAATATCTCCGACGGAGTCTTCTTGGAGTAAATCAGGCGAGGGTTATGTGTCCAAATTAAAAAAAGATGAGGCGAATCCCGAGAAAGCCAAGTTTAA
>CAISER010000004.1 GCA_903884375.1 Candidatus Collierbacteria bacterium
GAAAAGGGCAATACCGTGGGAAGTTCACTTCTTTTTGTCTATGGTTAAAAGTATTTTTTGGTCATATATTGCAGGTTTTCTTGATGCTGATGGAAGTATTTATGTTCAGTTGAAGCAAAATTCAACTTATAAATATGACTTTCAGATATCACCCTCAGTTGTTTTTTATCAAAAAGATAACGGAGCAAAAGGATTGCCAGAAATATATGAAAAATTAAACTTGGGTCATTTGAGATATAGAAAAGATGGCATGGTGGAGCTAATAATTTCCGATAAAAATCGATTAGATTATTGCTCTCAAAAGTCATGAAATTTTTAATATTGAAAAAGAAACAAGCACAACTAATGCTTTTGATCTTGAGTAGAATGGAAGTAATCAAAACAAAGCAAGATTTTATATCTATCGCCGAGTTGATTGATGATTACAGAAATTTAAATTATTCAAGAAAAAGAACCGTAGACTCACAAATGGTAAAGAACCATTTGGAAGAAATTCAAGATTTGTAACCCCGTATCGACTGATTTCAGGTCCGACGTAAAGTCGTGACTGAGAATGAGATGGAACGTTTTCCATCATACGTTGACCTCCCGCATTGGCGGGATGAAGGTATAGTCAAGCTAATCAGTAATGATTGGATTTAGAGCGATGTCGGCTCAGCGCATCCTGGAGGTGTAGAAGCTTCCAAGGGTTGGTCTGTTCGCCCATTAAAGCGCTACGTGAGCTGGGTTCAAACCGTCCAGAAACTAAAAAATTGGTTTTTGAACTGTTTGAACCCTTAAAGACACAAAATTACGGCGACGAAGTATAGGAATGTATTTCGTGAAAGTTAACTTATATCGGTGGAATCCTAGGAAAGGACAATACCGAGGGAAGTCGCCTCAGGCGACACCCGTAGAGACTAAATGTTAACCATCCAGAACGGATGAAGTTATAGTCCAATTCACATAGGAATATGTGTCAACCGAATGCGTAAGACAGGTTGGTCTCTATCCGCTGTCAGCGTGGGATTTTTGAGGGAGTTTGCCTCCAGTACGAGAGGACCGAGGTGAGCCATTCCCTGGTGTGCCAGTTGTTGTCGTCAGACGCATTGCTGGGTAGCCACAATGGTATTGGATAATCGCTGAATGCATCTAAGCGAGAAGCCATTCCCAAGATGAGAAATCCATGATCCGCAAGGATCGAAAGAACCGTAGTAGACCACTACGTTGATAGGCAGAGAGTGTAAGTGCCGTAAGGTATTTAGCTTATCTGTACTAATGTTCGAAGAGTAAATCAAAATAAATTGCGGTTTACTTACAGAAATCTATTCACTATTCAGGGCACAACCCAAAAGTAGTTTAAAATTTTAAAAACTCAGACTCGTAAAAGGGCTTGATTTTTTGGATGACCAGACAGACAAGATATTGAATTTCGATATTTTTTCTGTCCGGTGATCTGAGCGACTTGGAACCACCTCTTCCCATTTCGAACAGAGAAGTGAAACAGGTCAGCGTCGATGATAGTGACTGGGCAACCTTTTGCGAAAGTAGATCATCGCCGGGCAAACTAAATAACCAACCGAAAGGTTGGTTTTTTAGTGGCGATGACCTTTATTTTCTAATGAATTCGTCTGAGACTTTGTCTCATCCTCATCCCGCCTACGTCAGGTTCGTTACGAAACTGACTTCGGCACTCTTCGTAAATTTTATATATCTCAAAATCTTCACAAGGAATATTTTGAGTAAAATTTTCTCAGAGCATCGCCGGGCAAACTAAATAACCAACAGAAAGGTTGGTTTTTAGTGGCGATGAACTATTTGTTGCTTATCGAGTTATTATTAATTTAGATGAAGAAATGGGGAGGAATAATAATTGGGATACTAATATTTTTTTTGATTCTGGCACAAGTTTTTTTAGCAGGGTTGAGGTATGAGAAATTTGTATTTAAGAGAGTTGTAGACGGGGATACATTTTGGGTGACGAACTTACGCGACGGGAGTGAGTGGAAAGTAAGGCTCTGGGGAGTGGATGCTCCCGATCAAGGAGAGTGCTATTTTGATGAAGCAAACATGGAACTTGAAAAAAAGTTAGTCGGAAAGAAAATCAATTTTGAAAAAATGGGGAGAGATAATTATGGAAGGATTTTAGCAAAAGTGTATGTAGACGGAGTGGGTGTAGAGGAGATGCTGGTGGCAGCTGGGGCGGCTATCGCATATGACGCCAAAGATGTTCATGATGAACTTAGACCAAGTAAAGAATATGTAGATGAATTGAAAAAGATTGAAGAGAAGGCAAGAAATGAGAAACGTGGAATCTGGTCGGTAAAATGCTTGTGATATATTTGGGGGATGATTGAGAGAAGGACAGAACTTAAAATAGAGGCGGAACTTGATAAGACGACAGTTATTAATTTGGTGGACCAATGGAGATTTGATTTGGGATTTTTTGCGGAAGAGATAAACACAGAGAAACCTTGGGGAGCATATTGGCGTATTTCCGGCAGTCAAATTAGCCAGTTTTTGGATGTATTTTTCTCAGAAATTAAAGACACGCTTGAGAGGGATAGGGCCGATTTGAGTCCGAAATTCTTATTAGTGGCACCGGGAGAAAGATTGTCGTGGCAGTATCACGAAAGACGGGCTGAGATTTGGAAAGTGATTGCGGGGGAAGTATCTGTAAAGCTTAGCAGAATAGAAGATGAACCGAAATATGGATATAAATTTGTTGCTGGAGACATGATTCAAATAGATCAAGGAGAAAAGCATAGATTAATTGGAAAGTTTGGGTGGGGACTGGTGGCTGAGATTTGGGTGCATACTGATAATAATTATCCATCAGACGAGCAGGATATCATAAGAATTAGTGATAATTATGGTAGAGAAAATTCTATTCGAGGGGAAAATCATGTAAATTGAGGCTGGAATAAGATATTTCATGGTACAATATACGAGTCGAAAAGACAGGAAAGGAATTTTTATTAAAATGAGCAAAGCTCAAACTGAAGTTATTACTAAAAAAGTGTCCGTAATGGACAAGCTGATGGAGGGTGCCTCGGCTTTTCCCGGAGCCTTGAAAAAGGGTCAAAAGGTTAGCGGGGTGGTTTCTTCAATCGGTAAAAAAATGGTTTTGATTGATATAGGCGCAAAAACCGAAGGCGTGGTTTCAGGCGAGGACTTGGTTGAAGCCTATGATGTTTTGATAGATTTGAAGGTAGGAGATACAACCGAAGCCTATGTGAAATTCCCCGAGAACGATCAAGGTCAGATTATTCTCTCTCTTAAACAGGCAGCTGACGAAAACCGTTGGTCTCGTTTCAGAAAACTGATGGAAGAGGAAAAGGAAGTTGAAGTTACCGGAGTGGAAGTCAATAAGGGTGGAATGGTGGTTAAAGTGGGTGAAATCCGTGGTTTTGTACCGACATCCCAGTTTGGTGAGAAGTTTTTGGGCAACATGGAAGAACTTTTGAATAAAGCATTTAAAGTTCGGGTAATTGAAGTTGATAAAGACCAAAATAGATTGATTTTTTCCGAAAAAATGGTTTCTGACTCTGAGTCTTTGGCTAAAAAGGGCGAGGCTTTGGAACTGGTCAGCGTGGGTGATGTGTTTGAGGGAACTGTATCCGGAATTATGCCTTTTGGCGTATTTGTAACCGTGAATGTGCCTATGAAGGATAAAGATGGAGAGACAGCAAAGGTTGAAGGGTTGATCCATATTTCGGAAATCTCATGGGAGAAAGTCGAAGATCCAAATGAGATGTTTAAGGTGGGTAAAGATGTTAAGGTGCAAGTTATCGGAATCGATAAGGGAGCCGGAAAACTTAACCTCTCCATTAAACAAATGACACTTGATCCTTGGAAAGAAATTGAAAAGAACTATGCTGTAGGTACCAAACACACCGGCAAGGTCGTTCGTATCGCTCCTTACGGCATTTTTGTCAACTTTGAAAAAGGTGTTGATGGTTTGATTCATATTTCCAAGAAACCGGCAGACAAAGAGTTTGCGATGGGTGACAAGGTGGAAGCCTTTGTGGAAATGATTGATGTTAAAGCCCGTCGTATGTCTTTGGGTGTGGTATTGACCGAGGTTCCTGTGGCGTACAAGTAATGTTATTAAAAGAACGGACCGATGGTCCGCTCTTGTTATCAAGTAAAATAGATATATGGCTAAAACAAAAATGATTGTAAAAGAGGATCAAATCCTCGTAGATGTAGAAATGATCTTCAAAGAAATTGAAGCCGCTGGTGGTGATTGGAAAAAAGTCTGGGAGGAGTTCAAAAGCTACCTAAAAGACGTTAAGGGAGTGGATAAGTAGGAGGAAATTAATCTACTTGATAGCCGAGATTGTGAATGGTAGTTTTGATGGAATCGAGATTTGTTATCTTTGAATCAAAGGTGATTTTGGTTTCCGATTTGGCGTAGTTTGTTGAAGAATTTTTGACTCCTTGAAGATCTTCGAGAGTGAGGTCGATGTTTACTGCACAAGAGGAACAATGGAGGCCGGAGAGCTTAAGAATAATTGTTTCCATAAATAGGATGTCAGTTAATAATATTGAAGCGACCGGTGTACATGCCCATGGAACAGGAAAAAGCGAGAGCGCCAATGTCTTTGGGAGTAAATTCAATGAGAGTGTCACCTGTTTCGGGAAGAAGTTTTTGAATATTGAGGGCGGGAATAGTGAAAGAACGGGAACATGACTGGACATCAATGGTAGTAAGAGTCAAACGAACAGGAACATCTTTTTTTAGAGTGATGACTTGGGGAGTGTAACCATTGTTGGTAACAACAATTTGAGTTTCTTGAATACCATTTTTGATGACAACTTCTTTGTTGATGGCGGCGGAGAGGACTTCGGGGTGAACTGCGGCCTGGTAGAAATTTTGAAAAGTGTAAACGGAACCAGTCAGACCAATACCATTATTTATTGAGTAAAGAGCCATGCAAAAAAGAGCAGTAGCGGCAATTTGGGGAAAATATTTTTGAAATACTTTTGCTCCGGAGTTTAAGAGAAAACCAAACAATAAGAAAGTGGGAGTAGTACCAAGAATGAAAGAGAACATAATGGCAGAGCCGTAGAGAGGATTGCCCGAGCCAATGGCAATTATTTCTGTGGCTTGAGTGACAGCGCAAGGAATAAAGACAGTGGATAAACCTAAAATAAAAGGAGCAAAAAGAGACTGACTTTTGGATTCATTTTTAACAAGACGGGCAAGAAATTTGGGGGGCGTAATAACAAAATAGCGAAAGAGAGGATGAAGGTTGAGCAGATTCCCGGCAATTCCGAGAAGATATATACCGATGACAATTTGGAACCAACCTCTAGTGATGGGAGAGAGAGTTAGGGTTTGACCAAGGACACCAAGAAAAAAGCCGAGGAGTGTGTGGATAATGAGTTTGCCGACGAGAAAAGAGGTAATGGGAATTAATCTATTTGTATTGGCATTTTGTTTATTTTGTTGAGAGATGACGGAAGCAAGGAGACCTCCTTGAAGGACAAGACAGGTAAGCCCCCCCGTGGTGAGGCCAGTGAGAAAAATGGTGAGGAGACTAAAGTTGGGCATTGGTTAGTAATTTTATAACTTTTTGGATAAATTTGGGAGATTGTGTTGTAGAATCTGGATATGACAGAAACAGAGAAACAAAAAACACCGAGTTATGGTGAGATGAAGATGAAAATTTTATTATCGGTAGATATGAATGGGCCTATCGGAGAGATAGAGAGTTGGAAAAAGACTTTTCCACTTATCGATTTTCCGGAAAAAGTGAATTCAAAATTGGTTGATGAAGCCTTGTATGGAAAAGATTCAAGGGAACATGAGTATTTTGATACAAATTGGGAAGGGAGAACCATTGCCGAAAAAATATTTTATGTGGTGTATAAGTCTCGAGTTAATAAAATGGAAATTAGATATGACGTGGTGGTAAATGATGAGATATGCATAACACAGGTTATTGATGATCCGGAAATAATTTGGTACATGTGGATTGACGGTTGTTTTTCCGAGGAAGAACTAAGCGAGGAGGCTTTGCGAGATTTTGTAGGACTGATGACCGATAGTCATCATAATAAAAAAGAGGTGGTAGATGATGCTGATATCAATGATATTGAAGTGGTTAATTTGACAGTGAGGGTGAGAACAGCCTAACGGTTGACAGTTAATTTATTTTTGGGTGACAAAAAGCCCCGGTATTAGCGGGGCTTTGAAGTTAGTGCGGCTGACTTAGATTGACAGCCTTTTTTATTTCGTATCGGAAGGAGGTGTCTCCGTCCAAAAGGATAAGATCTTTTTCATCGAATTGTAAAAGATCATACGACTGAAGAAACCTCATGCCCATTTTTTGATTAAAACGAAGTGTTTTCCAATGGATTCGGGCATCAAAAAGAGGCTTGTAGGCTACTGAACCGATGCCATGGAGGAGTGAAAACCAAATGACCATGCCTTCGGGCAGGTTTTCGGCTGAAGAGAAGTATTCTTCGATAACGAAGAAAAACCGACCGTTTTGGTTGAAAACCCCAATATTGTAGGTATGCCCGGGAACTTCTAGGCAAACCATGTTTGATGGCCAACGGGCAATTTGCCCTTTGGTAACAGTTAGCTTTTTGGTGAAGCTACCATCCTTGTTTACGGCTTTGGGAATTCTTACTTCTTTGTTGTTTTGATCGAGGGTGTAACAGGTATGATCACCTTCGACTTTTAGATGAATATTAAGCTCGGTGTCGTCTTTTAGGACTCCAATATAGCCGTTGTCGGCTGGAGTGATGATTTGACCATATTGGTCAAAGATGCTGATAGTGGCATTTGGTATAGCCGAAATGGAAAAGAGGAACTTGTTCATTAAAAACTCCTTTGAGCGAATAGAAATTTGGATTTTAAGGGACAGCCCGTCGTTGGGCTTGAAACGTGGCCTATAGTACCACAAATAGGCTAAAATGTCAATAAAAAACCCTCCAATTAGGAGGGTTGAGGGCTTAGAATATTTGGAAATACTTGGTACAGATGATAAAGTTGACCGCGGCAGCATCGACACCAGCAATGTAGTATTCATCGTTTGGGAGGAAAAGATTTTCGTGGCTACAGTAATAAAAAATGGAAATCACCTCATCGAGAGAGTCTTCGCTAAATGTATCTAGAAAATCGAAACAAGTCGTTAAGTACTTACGGTATGACAGGGTATTGGGTAGATTGTTTGCGTTAATGAGGTGGTCGGTAAAAAAATCTAATGGAACCGTTTGTAGTTCATCCTTGGCAACTAGAAGTGCCAAAGGAGCATTGAAGCCATAACAAAGTGAATGAAGATCTTCTTTTTGGGTGCCAAATTGAGCATAAAGTTCAGGTAGTTTTTTAAAAAGCGTATCAAAGTAAATGAGTCCTTCGTGACTAATGGCCGTGGCGATATCAGTACAAGGTAGAGAGCCTGAATTTTGAGTATTGTTTAATATTTGTTGGTAGACTTGATTGGTAAGCGGTGGAATTAGAGGAGATTTGGGGAAAATTAGCCGACGGTTAGTGTTTGATTGCATTCAGCCATCCTTTCTTCAGTGTGCGATAGTAAGATATCTGATGTAGTTTATTGACTACGAAGCGAATACTTACTGTAAAATTGCATGGCTGCTGAGCCTGTTAAATAAAATTTCACTACCATGAATTCCAGCCAAGTAATACCAGTCGCTTTTAAAAAGGTCGGTTTTACAAAGGTCAAAAATTGGTCGAGTTATGGTTACCGGATGATGGTGTTGAGAAGATTCAATTATCCGGAAAGCATCAAATAGATGACGCATCTTATAGCGATTATGATCAATAATGTTAGGGTCATCAGTCGGTGGACAATATAGTTTAATGACGTCTTTGATTGAACGAGTTTTTAAATTATAACCACCAACTATAAGCGTGGGTGGGGTAATGAAGCCAATAAAAAAATCGTAGAGATTTTGAGGAGAGACTTTGAAAGCTTCGCTTATCCAATCAAAATTTTGTTCCAAAGTTTGATTTTGTTTGATTGCTTCGAGAGCAACTTCTTTGGCCACAGCAACAGAAAGAGGCATAAAATTGGTGTAGAAATCTTTGCGGATTGTTTGAAGTGATTCTAAGGTTACCGGTGGCAAAAAAGGACTGTCGGAGTAGAGAATCGTGTTAAATTTTGGGCTTTGATTCAAGAATACCTCCTGGAATTAAGTGTTTTAAGGTACGACGGAGTGTATTTTACACCAAATGACCTTTAGAGAGGAATTGATTTTAGATTATGATGGGTATTTGGTGAGTAGATGTTGGTGTAACCTAAAGTGTTAGCTTCTTTGAGCATTTTGTCGGCAAAACCAACTTTCCTGATTTCTCCCAATAATCCGAGTTCGCCAAAACAAATGGAGTTTCCTGACAGGGGCTTGTCTTTGGCTGACGAGATGATCGCAAGGGCAATACCCAGGTCAGCCCCCGGATCTTTGATGTCTAAACCACCGGTAACATTAACAAAAACATCTTTTTCGCCAATAGGCAAATGGAGATGTTTGGTTAGGATGGCACAAATTAATTGCAGACGATTGAGAGATATTCCTTTGGCAATTCGTCTGGGAATAGGAAGTGGAGAAGAAACTACTAAGGCTTGAATTTCGACAGTAAGAGGACGAGTGCCTTCCATTATCATAGTGAGACATGACCCTGGAGCATTTTTTACACGGCCTTCTAATAGAATGGCACCTGGATCTTTGACTTCTTCCAGACCAACACTAGTCATTTGAAAGATACCAGTTTCGTCAGTAGGGCCAAAACGATTTTTTACAGTTCTAAGCAAACGTAAAAGGTGCTGTCTATCGCCACTTAATTCTAGAACCGTATCAACCATGTGTTCAAGCATTTTTGGCCCTGCTATGTTGCCATCTTTGGTGACGTGACCGACAATAATTAAAGGAGTTGAGTGTTCTTTGGCAGTTTGTATCAGTAGCGAGGCGCTATCTCTTATTTGGGACGGAGAGCCTGGAGTAGTGACGTTTTGGTTAGTGAAAACGGACTGAATTGAGTCGATAATTACTAGTGATTTTGGATTTTTAGCAATTGTTTCACAAATGCTATCGACAAGTGAAGTGTTTATTAAATGAATATTACCGGTTTCATTTTTAGAGAGACGTTTTATTCTTGTTGCTACCTGAGCGGGATTTTCTTCGGAACAAACATAGTAGACATCACTTTTGATGGAGATTGCTAATTGGGTAAGGAGAGTAGATTTGCCAATACCCGGCTGACCAGCAAGGAGATAGACACCGCCTTTGGTGATGCCTGGACCAAGAACTCTGTCGACTTCACCGATACCGGTGGAAAATGTGTAGCCGCCTTGAGAGGCTAGAGCTTGTTTGACGGAAAAAGTTTCAGCAGGTTTGGAGGAGATGTTATTAGATCTTCCTCTTTCTTGTTTTAAAAAAGGAGTGGCTTCAACAAGAGTGTTCCATTCATGACAAGCGGGGCATTGGCCTGACCACTTGGCAAACTCGTTGCCACAACTATTGCAGAAAAAGACAATGGATGATTTGGACATTCTATTTTAAATATACACGATAGCAGCGACACTGGTGGGGTATATTTGAGGCTAAAAATAGTATAGGGTATGATAAATTTCGGTTATAGGTTGATATGCTTGACAAGTTGTGATATATTTTCGGTTAGATCCAGTAAATTTAAAAACAAATGAAAAATCTGCTCAACAAGTTAGTTAATTCGCGCAAGAAAACGATTCGAGTGAATCGTGCTTTCGGGCGTCGTGCTATTTCTTTTCAGATTGCAAAAATGGGAAGAATGGGACAAATGTTGGTGGTTGGTAGCCGTTAACTACTGGAGGAACTTAAAATTTTGTAACTTTTTTTGACAAGAAAAAAGCATTACTACCGTAGCCTAACTCGAATAGCAATGCTTTTTTGCAGTGGTTAATGAAAGGACAGTTTTCATCAACCACCTACAGATTAACACCACAAAAAATGACTGTCAACTATAACAAAAGGCCTCAGAGTTGGGAGTGATGACGAGTTGGGCAGGCACGTCATCACCCCAGTTGTGAGGCTTTTTGCTTCATCATTTTATTTCTTTGAGGAGGATTGATGGCGATTGTTAGATGGGAATATTTAATGTTGGAAATTTTTTGGGGTAAATGCAGCTTAATCAATTGTAGTCAAGCAAATAAGAGCGTGATGAGAGAGATTGAAAATTTACCAGCAATAGAAGGTATTGAAAAGTTGGGATTATCTGGTTGGGAAATGATTCATGTTCAGCCATCAACGTCAAATTTTGAAGAAGACAGGCACTACTTTTTTAAACGAAAAAAACAGTAGTTGTATTTTAAGTGATAACTTTCAAGGAGGAAAAAATGAAATGGGATTATTTGGTGGTGAGGTTCCGGTCAGGAAGGTGTGTTGGTGTCTCAGGCGACAAAAGAAATGATTTTAATTGGCTACTTAATTCGTTTGATAGTACTGTTTTAGAGGGAGTGGGCAATTTTGGGTGGGAACTGGTTTGCCAGAGAACAATTGACACTGTTTGTGACGGATATATTTTATATTTCAAACGTCCCAATAAATGATTTGAGTGACCTCGGGAAACCGGGGTCTTTTTTTTGACCTACTTTTCGTCGGTGGTGGAGTAGTGATGGCGAACAAGAATGATAACAAGAGAGATAAGGAGAACGAGGACAAGAAGACCAAGACCTAAAAACTCAAGATACTGGGGAAGATAGACAATGATGAGACTGGAGTTATCCGACGGAAGTGTCCAAGAGTTGTGCCAGAGATTGACGTCGGTGTGAGACAGTTGAGATAAGACGGGAGAGATGAGGGGAACAAGGGCAGTGATGAGCCATGGGGGGAGGAGAAGGTCTTTTGGAGATACGATGAAGGCCTTCCAGTATGGGGATTGAGTTTGGTAGAGATTAAGAACGGAGCTTTGATTGTTTTTGATGGAAACAGTGTAGAGGAAGGGATAGGGGTGAGAAGTCGAGGCAATCGAGGAAGTCGGGGGTTGCTTCGTCGTTTCACTCCTCGCAATGACGATACCTTGAATGAATTGAAGGGGAATGGGCCGAATAGAGATAGATTTAATTAAATTGGAAGTAATGCGGGAGCCGAGAGATTGATTTTCCAGATGCAAGGTGTAACCTTGGGGCTCGTTGATATTTTTTATTGGTTGAATGACGAATTGGGGTAAATTGGTTTTTATGAGGCGTTCTTGAATATCGCAGCGACGGGAAGAATGGTTTTCAAGACAGATGGTGGTGGCAAGGCCTTTTTGGAAACGATAGTCGAAGGATAGAAGATAGTTTAGAGTGTGAGGTAGATGACGAAGATTTAGAGAATCGCATTCGATAGCATTTTGGCTTTGATAGAGGAAGCCGTTATTGGTGACTTGTTTGACTGTTTTGCCATCATTGAATTGGTCGCAATTTTGATTTTCCGGGAAGAGATTATTTTGGTTTGGAGTTTGTTGGAGATCATAACCGGTGTTGGTATTGGGAAGAGAAATTTGCAATCTTTGAATATCGCTTTTGAGAAGGACTTTTTTCTCGGGGATAACAGGAAGAATAGCAGTTGCAGAAATGATTTGTGGAAGAACCGATAGCTCGATGTTGTCGTAGTTTATTTCTTTTACTGATTTGGTTTCCCCCGCTTCGAGTAAGAGATTGGCTTGTTGGTATGAACCGGAAGAGGGAACAAAAATACGAGCACGGGTAGGTTTTTCTTTTGGTTCTAAAGCTTGAGGAAGATTTTGGGCGCCTAAATTTTTTCCGGAAATATTAATGTTTCCTTGGGTAAGAGTGGATGAAGAATAGGTGAAAGAAAGAGAGAGAAGATTCCCCTGACCGACTCGCGGAAGTGGAATGGAGAGACAACCAACAACGTCGGTGCCAATTAAGGAAACACCGGTTTGGTCGATGATTTTTTCTACTTTGCGATTTGGTTTTACAAGATAGCACTGAGTTGGAGTGGCATCTTGGGCTTGGTTGGTTAGGTCGTAAAGAGAGATTTCGGAACTGCTAAAGAGGGAAATGCTAAAACCTTTTTGACTGGGAAGATAAGTGGTGGTTAGGGGATAGTACTCGGAGAAATTATCGATTTCGGCCGGAAGTTGTAACTCGAAGTAGTCTTTGTTTAGCTCGAGAATGTAACCGGTGCCTTGGGAGACCGGAAGAGAAAGAACGATGGAAGAGTTTCCTAGGTCAAGCTGGTTGTTGTCTATAAAAATGGTGGGAATGAAGGGAGTAAGACGAAGTTCGAGAGTATTACCTTGCTTTCGATACTCTACTCGGACAGGAAGAAGTGACTCGGAAGCAGTCAGGGAAGGAATTGTTAGGGTGTCACCTTCACGACCATTGGTTTTTTGAGTGATATTTATGAAATCACCTTTTTGGGTCCAGTCGGTATTGGGACGGAGAGAAAGATTGGCAAAAGGATGAAGAATATCAAGAGGATTTTGGACTGATAAAAAGTTTTCGGTTTGAGTATTTTTATTGAGTTTGAAAAGAGAGAGACTGTCGCCAAACTTTTGATCTAGGATAAATTTGTTGGAGTTGGTGAGATATTTTTTTAGAGTAACAAGTCCAGAGTCGGTAGCGTTTCCAGGAAGTGAGAGGTGTTCATCTAAAAGGAGAAAATCGACGGCGTATTTATCCAGTACATTTTCAAAATTTGATTGATTGTTGGAGTAGAGAGCGGTGCTGATTTCTTCATAATATTTTTCACTATTTTTGTCCCAAACATCAAAAGCGCGATCGAGTAAAGGTTGTCTGATGCCGTACCATAAAAATCCGGAACCTCGATATCCCCAATCGTAACTTTGCCATCCCCAGTGACTAAATTGAGGAAAATTGGCGATACGAGAAGACTGATTTTGACTCTTTAAATAATTAAAGAGAGAAAAATATTCTTCGGGAATTGCAAGGCGCATGGAAGGAGAAATTAAATGGCCAGAGAAGGCGGGAGACATAAAAACGACAAGAGAAAAAGTGACGGTAAAAAGGGTTAGATAGAACGTGAGACGGGAGTGAAGAAAAGTAAAAAGATCCAAAAGAAAGATAGTGCCGATGGCAAAGAAAAAAGAGTAAGACAGTGAAAGAGGAATGGAAAATTTAGTGAAGGGTGAGCGAAAAAGTTCACCAATAAGAGGAATTTGATTGTTGATTAGGAGTCCCCCGCCAAGAAGAAAAAAGAGACACAAACACAAGAGGGCAACGAATGATTTGGTCCAAGCAAATTTCTTTTTGAAGGAGTAATAAAGTCCGGTGAGGACTAAAGTAAAAGCGAGAAAACCGAGGAGATTGACGATGCCGATATCGAGATGATTACGCCAAACAGAGAGGAGATAGGTGTATTTGTTGTCTTGGCCTAAGTCTAAGTAATTGAAAAGATAGCCTTTCATTAGAGCCGTATCTTTGAAAGTGGCAAACTGTAAATTTCTGGCGTAAGTTTCGGGAGAGGAGAGGAGATTGTTTCTGGCCTGTTCGGGGACATGGCCGTTGGTGATGACAAAAAAGGCGACAGGAAGAAGCCAGAAAAGATGAGGAAGGGTGAGAGAAGCAAGAGAAAGGAGTGTCGTTTTTAGATGTTTGATTTTGCTTTTTTGTTGTTTGAGAAACTCCACCAAAAAAGGAAGAATGGCAACAAAAAAGACAAGGAAAATGGACTCAACGTAGAAAGAGGGAGCGGAGAGGAAAGAGACAATATAAAGGAAAAAGAGATTTCTTTTTTGCGGATGTGTAAGGTAGCTTAGGAGAAAAAATAAAAGCCAAGGGAGGGCGCCGTAGAAACTAGTAAAAGTTTCGAAGGGGACAAAAAAAGTTTGGAGGGTGTTGAGATTTAATAAATAATAGAGAGCGCCGAGGAATGAGGCGAACTGAATTGTTTTCGAGTCGAGTTTGCCCTTAAATAAGTGATTGTAAAAAAGAAGATAGACACCTAAAGGTCCAAGAACGAGAGGTACAAAGGTAGTGATGTAACGGAGAAGTTCGGGAGCAATTTTGAGAGCAAGAAGAACGCCAATCAAGAGGACACGGGGAAGGTCGGCGGCATGGGCCATGCCACCCAAGAGCCCAGGACCGCGATACTCCTGCCAGACGGAGAAAATGGTGCGTCTTATGTTTTCTTTGATATCGAACTCGGGGTGAAGATTGTCCCAGCCTGTTAAATATGTGTTTGGCTCGAAGTTTAGAAAAATGAGGATACCGGTGATGAAAAGAAGGGCGATAATAGGCCAGTTTTGGGTAAGGAGTTTGCCAAGATGGCGAAACTCTCTTATCGGGAAGCGATGTTTGGCTTTGGTAATATTCTTGGCCACAAATCAGTTTAGCATTTCGAGTTGAGTATAATTTGGAAATGGAGTCAAAAAGTTTGGAATTGGCAAAAAAGTATTTGGGGGAAAAGGTGTTGGTTAAGATTGATAGAAAATTGGGAGAAAAACATCCAAAATGGGATTGGAGTTACCCTGTTAATTATGGATTTATTCCCGGTGCGATTGCTCCTGACGGTGAAGAGTTAGATGCATATATTCTAAAAGTTGAGGAACCGCTTGATGAGTTTGAGGGTGAAGTGACCGCTATCGTCCATAGAATCGAAGACGATGATGATAAATTAATCGTTGTTCCGGTTGGGGAAACAATCTCTGATGAAGAAATAGAAAAGTTGGTAGAATTTCAGGAGAAGTGGTTCAAACACGAGATTGTGAGGTAGCGTTGGTCTTGATTTGAAGCAGGATTTATCTATAATGGAGAATAGTTTCCAAGGATAAATCTATGAAATTTGCCACAAATACAAAAACAGCGGCGGTGGGTGTTGACGAAGTATGTTTAAAATTGATTTGGTGGCAAATCAATTAAATAAGTTATGAATAGCTGTGATGATATAATGCTTTCAAATCAATAATTGGTTTATTATTAAACTAATACATGGATATAATTATTTGTAAATCTCCCTGTATTGGTGTCGAGCTTGAAAACGAAATTGTCGAACGGAAAGGTGTCGGTCATCCAGATACTCTCGCTGATGCATTAGCAGAGGAACTATCAATACAGTATTCTATTTACACGCGAGAAAAGTTTGGAGCTGTGTTACACCACAATTTTGATAAAGTTGGTCTTTTGGGAGGGGCATCTCATGTTGAGTTTGGGAAAGGCTATTTGGTAAAGCCAATTAGAGTGCTTCTCAACGGACGTGCTTCAACAAAATTTGGCGATACAGTTATTCCCGTAGAGGAGCTTATATATAAGTGGACAAAGGATTTTATTTTGAATTCATTGCCAAATGTTAATCCTGACACTGATCTTGAATTTCATTACAACATGAGCAACCAAAGCAGTCCTGGGAAATCCGATGATAAAGAAGCAATATCAGGGAAGAGAAAATATTGGTTTGAACCAAGAGGTCTATTTGATTTACAGGAACAAACCTTACTCGTGTCTAATGACACATCACTAGGCGTTGGATACTTTCCAAATTCCAAACTTGAAACATTGGTTCTTAGTATTGAGAGGAAACTTAATTCTCAGGAATATAAAAGAAATCATCCATGGATAGGGTCAGATATTAAAATCATGGGTATAAGAAGTAACAATAAATTCTCTATTACTATGTGTATTCCCCAAATAGCAAATCATGTAAAAAATGTTAATGAATACGAAAATAATTTAATTGATGCAAAAGCAGAAATTTATAAATTAGCAAAGTCGGAAGCAATTGATGAATTGGAGTTGAATGTAAACACTAGGGATAATTTTTCGACTTGTGAATTATATTTAACAGCTACGGGATCGTCCTTGGAAAGTGGGGATGAAGGGTTGGCAGGGAGGGGTAATAGGGTTAGTGGTTTAATAACGCCTTACAGACCAATGAGTATGGAAGGGGCGTGTGGAAAGAATCCTGTTTATCATATTGGAAAGCTATATTATGTAGCGGCCATTTTACTTTCACAAAAAATTTATGACAAGTTTGGAACAATAAATCAGGTTGCGATAATAAGCCAAAGTGGCAGAAAACTGATTGACCCTTGGAAGGTAATTATTTTGGCACATACTGACTTTGAGGGCGATGATGAAGTTGAATTAAGAAAATTTGTAATTTCTGAAATGAATAACATTCCGAACATAACAGACAGAATTTTAAACAAAGAACTAGCGCTGTGCTGACTTCACATGGTAAATAAACACTCAGTCTATATAGGAATTTCTCCATCTAAGGATTCGTTGAGAATAGGTGAACTTAGAACACATCTGTACACATATGCATTTGGCAGACGAAACAATCTCCCTGTATATATCAAATGCGATGATACAAATCCTGATAGCAGGTCTCAATATCAGATTGAGACGTTGATTGATGAAATGAAGATTTTCGGAATTGAGTTTACGGAATCTGAATTGACTTATTGGAACAATTCGATTATTTATCAGTCAAAAAATACGAAAATTTACGAAAGATCATTAAAGATTCTTAATAACCTTGGCGTATTGTCAGAATATAACGAATTAATATCTTTAGATTTTATTAAGGCGACAAATTTGATAGGGAATTTTGATGACTTCGGCGGTGATATATTGCGCAGGTCAATTAAATTCGATTTGAAAAACACTGGGTATAAATATATTCCACTTTACTCACTATCTGAAAAAAGATTTTTTTTCCACCTTCCATGTGTTGTTGACGAGCACTTAATGAATACTTTGATATCGATAAATGGTGAGGATAAAATTGCATTGATGCCGATTCATAATACGATCAGATCGCTGCTGAATTTTGAGATGATAAAATATTTGCACCTCCCGTTATTACTTATGCCGGATTCAAGTATGCGGGTTAAAGGGGAAAAATATTCGGTAAAGTTTTTTCTCAAGCAGTATTCGGTTGATAGGCTCACAAACTATTTATTAAAATCTGGGTACAGATCGTATAATGATAAGACAACAAATTTGAATGATTTTATTGTCAATTTTAATTTTGAGAGTATTAACAAGAAGTCCGGTCAATTTGATGTAGATAAAATATAAATATTGAGTATGAAAAAGACTTTTTATCTCACAACCACCTTACCTTATGTAAATGCAAGACCGCATATTGGCCATGCAGTAGAATATGTTCGCGCAGATGTACTTGCTAGATATAAAAAGGAAGAGGGGTATGACGTTTTTTTTAATACCGGTTCAGATGAACATGGACAAAAAATTTATGAAGGTGCGATGTCTGAGGGTATATCTCCTCAGGAATACGTGGATAGAAATACTGAGAATTTTAAATTTCTATTGTCGGCTTTGGGTATGTCTGATGATATCCATTTTATTAGAACCACTGACGACAAACATATTATTGCCGCCAAAGAATTGTGGAGGAGAGTAAAAAATAATGGCTATATATACAAGAAAAAATATAAATCTAAATACTGTGTGGGATGTGAACTTGAAAAGACAGATTCAGAGCTTATAGATAATAAATGTCCCGATCACCCCAACTTGGAAATTAAACTTATTGATGAAGAAAATTATTTTTTTAAGTTTAGCGCTTTTCAAGCAAAATTATTGGACTTGTATGCCAATAACAAAAATTTTGTTATACCAGATTTTAGACAAAAGGAAATTGAAAATTTTGTAAAGTCAGGTTTAAACGACTTCTCGATATCGCGATTATCTTATAAAATGCCATGGGGAATTCCTGTTCCTGATGATCATGAACATGTGATATATGTATGGTTTGATGCATTAACTAGTTACATCTCTACTTTGGGTTGGCCAACAGACAATGACAACTTTAGTAAGTATTGGGTAAACGGTAATCCAACTCAATATTGTGGTCAGGATAATTTGCGTCAACAGTCTGCCATGTGGCAAGCAATGTTAATTGCGGCAAATTTGCCGAATTCGAAGAGAATAATTATTAACGGATTCGTAACTGGAGATGGTGGAATTAAAATGTCAAAAACGGTTGGTAATGTGATTGACCCTATGTCGTTGCAGGAATATTATGGAACTGATTCGGTAAGATATTACTTACTTAGACATATTCATCCATGGGAGGGGTCATCTGTGACATACAATTCATTTTATCAGGCATATAACTCGCATTTGGTGAATGGATTGGGAAATTTAGTTTCTCGTTTACTTACACTATCTGAAAAATATCTGGATAAAATAGTACCGAATTTTGGCAACATACCCGAAGAGTACACAGATGCAATGGAAAACTTTCGATATGACATAGCTTGTGACTGTATTTGGGATCTTATCTCCAAAATAGATAAAGAAATATCTGAGACTGAACCATTCAAGCTGATAAAAGATGAGCCAGAAAAAGCGAAGAAGTTGTTGCGCAATTATGTTACCAGATTGTACCTAATTGGTGTAATGCTTAGACCAATTATGCCCCGAACTTCGATGGTTATTTTGTCTTCTATCGAGGAAAACAAAAAGCCTAGCATAATGTTTGAACGAAAGCCAGTTGCTTCGTTTTAGAATTTAAACTTTTGTATAATAAGCGCAACGGGGTGTAGCTCAGACTGGTAGAGCGCCACAATCATTTTGTGGAGGCCGTAAGTTCAAATCTTACCATCCCTACACGATATATTTAATCTTGAATATCGTTTTTTATGAATTTAATCTTTATCCTACAACATTTGGAAATTAAGCGTCAAAATTTTCATGATGAACTTGGGATTATCATTTTTAAGCCCCAATTCGTAGATGTGGAAATCGAACAATTTCGGAAATATTGTGAATTAAATAAAATTACAATCTTGAAAGAAAAAACAGATACGTTATCGAAGGAAGCTATTATTGCTTTGTATAAAAATATTTTTTCCTATTCCAATAACGATTTGGAGTTTGGGGTAAACTGGAAAGCAGAAACAATAAATTATTTAAATTCAGGTCCTAGTGTGTGTATTTTAGTAACAGGGAGTGGTGTGAATAGAAAGTTATCAAACTACAAATATGAATTAAGGAGTCGATATGGCAAAATCACAAATCCAAAAACTACATTAAGCGATGAAGATTTTAAAAATAAAGTGATAAAAAATATGGTGCATGTTATTGATGATGAAGAGTTGCAAAATGGACTATGGATATTGTTTTGTTAGTCATTTGAAATATTTTTATTATTGTTGATTTGACGCAAAGTATCGTTATAACGAAGTGTAGTTTCCGGAGTTCAAAATTATGAGATTTGCCACATATACAAAAACAGCGGCAGTTGGTTTTTTGCAGGTAGCCAGTTACCGAACAGAAGTGTGGTTTAATGTGTTTGCAAAAATCTTGGTATTTGCCGGGATAGTATTGCTTTGGAGTGCGATTGGAACAGGGAGTACAGGACAAACATATTCACAGTTGATTGCCTATTTTTGGTAGCTAATGGAGTACGAGAATTAATCGATGCTTTATATGGAAAGTTTGGAAGTTCGATGATTGACGATATCAAAGCGGGAAAAATTAGCGCTTATATGTTACAACCGACACACACGGTATTGTTTATGTATTTTAAACATATTGGAACAAGAGGGGTAACCATGGTTTTTTCTTTGATTTACATTATTGTTGGTGTTGCTTTGGAGCGGTATTTGTCTTGCCCCAACAGAAAGTGCTATTGGAACCGAAGTAGAGGGGGCTTGTGCGGGTTTTGGGCCATTATTGGGATGTCACAAATATGTAAAATACGGAAAAGTAATAATCGGGCTTTGTGGTGATTAATTTAAAATCTACGGGTGACCAGGAGAGTAATGGCCTATAATCTTGACGTTAAGGGGTTTTGGGGGTAAAATAGCCACGATTGAAGCACTTTAAATCTAAATTAAGGAGGATGTGATGGAAAATCGGTTATTTTGGTGCTTGAAATTGACATTCCAAGCGATAAAAAGTAAATTGGTTTTAATGAAAAATGAAGGTGAAGGAGTTGAAAAGGCGTTTCCCAGGAAACAAATAGCAAGAGGTATTCTTGTTGGCGGAATGATGCTTTCGGCAGCCGGATGTAAACCTGCCCAGTCTGAAAAGGCGGTCAATGCCGTATTGGCAGTTGAACCAACGATTTCTTTGGTGACTGATTTGCCTACCCCCACAACGATGCCTGAGCCAACAAAAACCATTGAACCGACGTTAGTTCCTGAACCGGTTGCTTTTGAGAAAGAAAGGGAGCTTACGAGAGGAGTGATGGAAAAATATGGTTTCGTCGATGAAGAAAAACTGAGTGATGAGTATTGGAACCGCATAAAGGAAGGTATCGATAAATACGGCCCAGCAAAACGTGTTATTGCTTTTGAGTTTCACGGCGACGATTATTCAATGTATGGTGGAGCTTACAGTATGATGCCTGAGAAATTTGAAGGCCAGATGAGATATCTTCTAGAAAATGAGTACCATTTCGTGACCGGACCGGAATTGGTGGGCTATGTTGACGGTTGGTTGACTTTACCGGCTCGTTCGGTAATCATGACCACGGATTCTGGAGCCGCCTCAATGAAGTCTTTACCTCGAATGACAGCTCTATTTGAAACTTTAAAATCCGAATATGGTTATGCACCCCATTTTAATTCCTACATATGGACAAAAGACATGACATCAGAGGAATCAATAGGGTGTGCGGATAACAGATGCTGGGAAGCTTTCGATAAAGCTTTACATTCTGGTTTCTTTTCAATCGGGACTCACACAGAGTCTCACGACTACTTTGCTGAGTTTACGGTTGAACAAGGATTAGTCGACCTCGAACAATCTCGACAAGAGATTAAAGACAATCTTGGGGTAACGGTTAATGGTATTACTTGGCCGTTTGAAAGCTGCCCTATTACTTGGATGAATCAACTTAAAGATCATGGCTTCACTTACGCTTATGGTGGTTGGAGTCGAAGTTTGGGACAGGGGTACACATACCCCAATGACAAATTGGCGTTTTGTCTGCCAAGAATATTTCCTCCAAATCCAAACGGAATGTCTGGCAGACCAGCTGGGCAAACTCTTGAACAAATGCTCAAGACAATGGAAGAGTATGTTCCTTTAAAATGATTTAGATAGAGATAGTAAACCTCCCGAAAGGGAGGTTTTTTGTATTGACTTTTTTGTTTAATCAAGTATGCTTTGGTTAAGAAAGTGAGTTTAATAATTTGAGAATGAATGGAGGTGTATAAATAATGGAAAAAGCAGAAGCAATTAAAAAAACAGAAGACTTGGTTGAGGAAGTAATAAATCAGGAAAAAACCAAAAAGGAAATGATTTCGATTGGGGTTGAGAGTTCACGAAAGAAAAGTCGATATCCAGAAGGACGGATGCCTCATTATTAATATAGTATTGAATTATGGTTTTTCCAAAAATAACCATTTATAAAAAGAATTGCGGATTGGATTTGGAGGTAGTTTGGCCGGAGAGGGAGCTGCCAGAAAAAGTTGTTTATGAAGATAGTGATATTAAAGCTTGGGGATATCAGGTTGACTATGATGGGGTTTCGTTTGAGGAAAAAGTGAAGTTGATGAAAACAGGAAAAGAGAAAGAAATTGCTCTGATTGACGGAGATTTGCTGATGGTGGTGTGGAACAAGAAGAAAAATGAAGTGAAAGCGATGGTCGGCTTATCAGGAGCGTTCCCGTTATATTTTGTTCGAGAGGGTGATGTGGTAGTTCTTTCTCCCGACTTTTATGAAGTTTTTAAGGAAATTAAAAAACCTAAAGTCAACAAAGATGAAGCATTGGACTATTTGCTGCAAGAATATTTTATTTATCAAACAGACAAGACTTTTATCGAGGGAATTTCCAGATTACCTGCCGGATGTTTGTTGAGCGTTTCGAGTGATTTGAATTTTCGGATTGAAGAGCCGGTAGATTTTAAAGAGATTTTAGCAAATCCGGCAGAGGACTTGACAACAATCGAAGCAACAAAGGAAATTGAAAATGCTTTAACAGTGGCAATCAAAAAGAGACTCAAATATTTTGAAGGAAGACCTCTTGTTTGTGAGTTTTCAAGTGGCTTTGATTGTATGATGGTGGGCTATCTGATGAAGGAGTTTGGAGCCGAATTTTCCGGGTTTAGCTGGTATACCAATAAAAATAATGATGATAGTGATCCAAATATTGTCAAAAAATGGTCAGAAATCCAAGGGGTTGACTGTAAATTTTTTGATGCAACCAATATTTTATTTTTCCATGATGAAACTGATTTGAAATGGAATGCAACTCATTTTTTCCCGGCATGGCATTCATTATCTTTGGCTTTGGCGAGTGAAAGGGAGAAGTTGAAATTATTCGGAAAAAATTTGGTGTGTTTCACCGGTGAAGGGGGAGATGAATTTTTTCATGCAAGTGATTTTGTGGAGTATTTGAGTGATGTCTGTAAAAGTGAAAATAAATTTATCAAAGAGTATGCCGAAGAGGGAGCTGAAAATATCTATACCAATAATGCATATGAACGATTAGTGAGCGAAGAGAGAGCAAAGGAAACCCGATTTTATGGCAATGGATATGGTTCGGCACGTGGGGAACAATGTTATTTTCCAGTATTTTGGGAAACGGGAACTTGGGTGACAAATCCTTATAACACCCTACCAATGCTTAAGCTTTCGCAAAGGTTACCAAAAGACAAAAATGGAAATACAGTCGATAAACAAAAAATATATTTTGGAAATACAAAAGCTTTCATTCCCGAACAATATCGAGTGAAGCTTCCTTATCATGAGCAAGTTTATCGTTTTTTGGAAGAGAAAAAAGAGATACTGGACAAAACATTGGAAAGTTCTGTTTTGGGAAAACTGGGAATTGTCCAATCGGAACAATTGCTGAAAGCTTTAAGAAAGGGAGAGATAAAGAAAGTAATCAAAGAACACTATCTTTGTTTTGGGAATTTGTGTCGGTTGGAAGTGTTTTTACAGGCTAATGGAGTGGAGGAGTAGATACCTATTTATTTAAACAGGGGAAGGTTTTTTCTAATGTGTCGAGAAGTAGTTTTTTGGCAATCTCAAAGGGTTCATAAATAGTTGTTCCCGCGGCTGCTTTGTGGCCACCACCCTTTCCCACTGATTTCGCCACCAAACTGACATCGTATTTTTCCGCATCTCTGGTTCTGAGATTTACAGTAATTTCGTTTGGTTCGGTTTCCACGAAGTTTATTCCGATATCCCAACCTGTAGCTGAAATAAGAGTGTTGGCAACACCTGTTTGGGTGTTTTCTTTAGTTATTCCATGTTTTTTTATTTCGGAGTAAGTAACAGAAGCCATGGCAACTTTGCCTGAGAAATATTTTTCGATTGAGGATAATGCCAGTCCTGTGTAGAGAATTTCTTGAGGTGATTTGTTATTTTCCATTTCAAAGATTACTTTTTGGAAATTATGATTAATATTGGCTAGTTTAGAAGCAACTAAAAAAGTTTTATCGGTAGTGTTTTGATATTTGAATCCTCCCGTATCGGCGTATATTCCCAAAAACATGCAGATGGCCATATCACCATCGATTTTGATATTCCATCTCGTAAACAAATCAAAAAGAAGTTGACAAGTTGAAGAACAAGTTTCATCAATGAGATTAATATCACCGAATTTTTGATTAGATATATGATGATCGACGACGATTGTTTTGATATTGCTGGATATTTTAATTTCATTAAGCCTTGATATTTGATCAAGAGATGAGCTGTCGAGAATAATAAACAAATCAAAGTCGTTTTGGTTTATTTCCGAGAAGTTCTTTTTAAGTAAAAGATCATGGTGAGGGAGCGATTTTAAGTTATTTGGATAATCTGAGTCTCCCATGATTGGAACGACTTCAACACCCATATTTTTTAAAACCATTGTCATGGCCAAGACAGAACCAATACTGTCCGGATCCGGATAGGGATGACAATGAAGCAAAATCCTTTTTGATTTTTTTATAACATCCAAGATTTTGTCGGCTGTATTGTTGAATTCGTTTGCCATGGATATATTTTAGCTTGGTTCTGCTTACCCTGCAATTTTGTTATCAAATTGTTAAGATCAGATGTGCCAAGTATTAGAGAAAAGAATTTTGAAATAGATGAGTACGGGTGTGTTCAAATAGACGTGGATACCACAAGTAAAGTATTTCTTCTTAATGCGGTTGCGAATTTGATTCCAAAGGATTGGTTTTATTTTTCCGATACAGTATCCTATGTAAAAGGTAATGTTTCGGCTTCGGCTCATCTGACTATATGCTATGGAGTAAAAAATGGAGATTTAAATACAAAATTGAAGCAGACAAAAATTAATCTTCAGAATGTAAAAGAGTCAAAAATTATTAAAATTGGATTTTGGATGGGTTTCCAAAATCGATACATATTAATTTTTGCTGTTCCTGAAGTGAGTAAAGAAATATTTGAGCTTGATGAATGGATTAGGAAAAATAATGGAATTGCGGAAATTTCATTGAAATTTGAACCACACATATCTTTGTGTTACATAAAAAATATTTCTAAAATTTCTGCAATTGAGTTAGTAAAAAAAATTTCAAATTGTCTTTTAGGGAAAACGATGGAGTATGAAGGAATATATTTTGTTAAACCCATTTCGGGAGAAAAAGTTAGACTTTAGAGGTATGAAGGAAGGTGTTGACTATGGGAGGGTGAGCATATATTATAAGTTTAATGGAAAAAGAAAATAGGATAGTGGAGAGAAGGATTGAAGAAAAGATATACTGCCATGAGTATGACAGTCTAGTAAGAGAGATGGCCAAGTCCATGGAAGTAGATGAAGCTAAGATATACCCAACAACTGAAGGAGAGTTTAA
>CAISER010000005.1 GCA_903884375.1 Candidatus Collierbacteria bacterium
GACCGTGAATTTATTAGAATTCATATGCCTCGTCTTGCCGCTTTTGTTCATTATCGTATTATTGATGTCACTACTATCAAAGAACTAGCCTTTCGTTGGTATCCACAAATAACCCCTTTTCCAAAAGAAGATGCACACAGAGCACATGACGACATTCTCGAGTCAATAGATGAGTTAAAATATTATCAGGCACGTATATTTAAGTAACTATGTCAGGCATTAAACTATCAATTGTCATTCCCAACTTTAACGAAAAACAAAACCTAGATAGGGGAGTTTTGGAAGAAGTTAACAACTACCTTAAGAAAGTTAAATATGATTACGAAGTCATTATAAGTGATGATGGTTCCACAGATGGTAGCCGTGAAGAAGCAGAAAAATTTTCTCGAAGTCATTTGGGATTTAAAGTGCTTCCCAATCCACATGGAGGGAAAGCAAAAGCTGTTTGGGCAGGAATAAAAGCAGCCAAAGGCGAAATAGTCCTTTTTACCGATATGGACCAGTCAACTCCCTTAAAAGAAGTTGAAAAACTATTTCCTTGGTTTGACCAAGGATACTCTGTTGTTTTTGGTTCCCGTGGCAAAGCTAGAGCAAACTTTCCATGGTTCAGACAACTTACCTCTTGGGGCTTCCGTGTGATTAGGGGTATCTTCTTACTTCATGACGTTGTCGATACTCAATGTGGTTTCAAAGCATTCAAAAATAGTGTCGCCAAAAAAATATTTCCCATGCTTTCCGTTTTGAAAGAACAAAAAGAATCAAAAGGCTGGACTGTTTCGGCGTTTGATGTCGAACTTCTTTTCTTAGCCGAGAAATTTGGTAACAAATTAAAAGAGGTAGATGTCACTTGGAAAGATGAGGATGTCGCCACCAACAAAGATAAACGTTTTATTAAAGAATCAACCGACATGTTAAAACAGATTCTTCAGGTAAAGATGAATAATCTAAAAGGAATGTATGATCAAAAATAAAAAGCTTTGGATAGTCTTTTTGTCAGTAATTGCAATTATTGCTTTCTTTTTTCTTCGCCTATACAAGTTAAACAATATTCCGGTATTTGTTGATGAAGCAATCTATGTTCGTTGGTCACAAGTTATGAAAAACGAACCAAACCTTCGTTTCCTTCCTCAAACTGACGGGAAACAACCCCTTTTTATGTGGGCTACCATTCCTTTTTTTAAGATTAGCTCCGACCCTTTAATAGCCGGTCGTTTTGTTTCGGTAACATCTGGTATCGGAACCTTGATAGGTATTGGGTTATTATCCTTTCTTCTTTTTGGAGATTTTCTGACCGTTTCCTTGTCAGTGCTGGTAATTGCGATTCTTCCTTACTCGGTGTTTTTTGATCGTATGGCTCTAGCAGACTCGATGTTGGCTATGTTTGGTATCTGGTCTTTAGCCCTTTCAGTTCTTTTTGCTAAAACTAACAGATTAGATATTGCTATGTTACTGGGTTTTTCCATCGGAGGAGGACTACTTACCAAGTCTCCAGCCATCATCTATTACATTTGGCTTCTTATAGCTCTTGTCTTCTTTTTTAAAACAAAAGTAAATAAATTAAAAGATTTCGGCAAACTTCTTCTGGGTTTATTTGCCATCATATTAATTTCTCAAATGATGTATGGTATTCTTCGTCTCGGTCCTGCTTTTGAGATGATTGGATCTCGCAATCAAGACTATTTATATTCTTGGAGAGAAGTGCTCTATCACCCTCTAAGCCCACTCATAGGGAATTTAAAAACTACTCTTAACTGGCTTTGGTTATTATTTACC
>CAISER010000006.1 GCA_903884375.1 Candidatus Collierbacteria bacterium
ACAATCAAAAGAACTTTAGATAAGAGCCAGTTTAGTCTCAACAATGCAGTACTGGATGTTGAAGCGGCTGATTTGACTTTGAAATTTGCCAATCTTTGGACGCCAATTGAAGGAATCGTCACTAGTGTTGATGCGCCTTTGGCCGGACAAAATATTACTCCTGCAACGGCAACTTTTGAAGTAATTAATCCTAAAACAATATATTTTTCAGCATTAGCTGATCAAACAGAAGTAACCAAATTTACTATTGGACAAAAGGGAACCTTGATTCTTGATTCGTATGGAGAGATGAAATTTGAGGGTACTGTAACCTCAATTGCCTTTACTCCTAAAACTGGTGAAACCGGAACCGTCTATGAAGTGAAAGTGGCTATTTTATTTGATAATGCCACTGAATTAATCAGAATGGGAATGACTGGTGATATAAGCTTTGTTTTTAAAGAAATAAAAGATGTCTTGGCAGTACCAGCTTCATATATAAAGACAGATAATAAGGAAAATTTTGTTTATAAAATGGTTGGAAAAACAAAACAAAAAACGGTTGTCAAAACTGGAGAAATAATCGATGGAAATACGGAAATACTATCCGGATTAAACGAAAAAGATGTCATCTATAGTAATTAGTTTAAAAAATATCTCCAAAAGATATGTCATGGGAGATGAAACGATTTTTACGGCACTAAGCGATATTAATTTAGATATCAATAAGGGCGAGTACGTGGCGATTGTGGGACAATCCGGAAGCGGAAAATCAACATTGATGCATATTATTGGATTATTAGACAAACCAACAGATGGAAAAGTGATGATTGAAGGAAAAGATATTTCGACTTTAGATGACGATGCCACCTCTACACTGCGTTCCGAATTTGTAGGGTTTGTTTTTCAACAGTTTAATTTATTAAACAAACTAACAATTAAAGAAAATATCTTATTACCGGTGGAGTACGCGAGAAGAAAATTTGATTACAATCCAAGTGAGAGAGCTGATTATTTAATGAAAAGATTTGGGATTTTTGATAAAAAAGATTCTTTCCCTAATAAAATTTCCGGGGGGCAACAGCAACGGGTGGCCATTGCCCGAGCTTTGATAATGAATCCTAAATTGATTCTGGCTGACGAGCCGACGGGGAATTTGGACACAAAGACCGGTGATGAAATTATGGAACTATTTGGTGAATTGAATAAAGAAGGAATAACTATTTTAATTGTTACTCACGAACACGATATTGCCGAAAGAGCTAGGAGACAAATCAAGATTAAAGACGGGGAGGTAGTTAAATGAAGTACGTTATTGATTTATTTAAATCAGCCATAACTGACTTTGGGAAAAACAAAGGCAGAACTTTTTTGACATCTCTCGGAATTTTAATTGGGGTCATGTCGGTGGTTTTGTTGATGGCGGCAGGTGCTGGATTAAAACTGTACATTTCGCAACAATTTGAAAGTTTGGGAACAAATTTGTTGTATGTAATGCCTGGAAATATGTTTGGTGAAGGAGGAACCGGAATAAGGGCAGGTGCAGGTGGTTCAATTGCACCAATTTTTGAAGAAAAAGATATCGTTGACTTGAAAAGAATTAAAGAAGCTGAGTATGTAATCCCTTACTACCAAAAATCGATTAAGGTTTCGTTTGAGGCAATCGCGGAGTATTCCACACTAAATGCAACATCCGAAGATGTATTCCCTAGTAGGAATTTTGTGGCGGAATATGGAACAGTATTTTCTTCGGCAGATAATTCGGCGAGAAATAAGGTGGCTGTTTTGGGTTCAAAAATTGCTGAAAAATTATTTTCCGATCCAAGTTTGGCATTAAGCAAAAAAATTAGAATTGATGGTCAATCGTTTAGAGTAATCGGAGTATTACAATCCAAAGGTGGTGGTGGTTTTGGAGGGCCGGATTTTGATAACTATATTTATATTCCGTATAAAACTGGATACATATTTAACACCGACAAGAAGTTTATCGAGATTATGGTCAAGGCGAAAACTTCCGAAGCACTTCCACTTCTCAAAGAGGATATTAAAAATGTCTTACTTAAAAGGTTAGAAACCGATGATTTTTCGGTAGTGGAGTCAACAGAAATATTAAATACAATTGGTTCAATTTTCAGTATCTTGAATGTGGTATTGGTTGCCATTGCCGCTATTTCCCTAGTTGTTGGAGGAATCGGAATTCTCAATATCATGTATGTAACTGTAAGTGAACGAATTAAGGAAATTGGAGTACGTCGGGCATTGGGAGCAAGAAGAAACGATATATTATGGCAATTTCTGGCCGAGGCCGTTGTGCTTTCCGTTTTTGGAGGAGTAATGGGGTTGGGAATTTCAGCTATTGTTGTTTTTTTAATGCAAAGCTTTTTCCCGGCATATATTTCTATTTCGTCGATACTTCTGGCTTTAGGAACTTCTTCTTTGATTGGTATTGTATTTGGAGTTTTCCCAGCAAAGAAAGCGGCTGATTTATCCCCTATTGACGCTATCCGTTACGAATAATCTTATTGTTCTGCTAATTTCTTGACCTTGTCAATATTTATTTGATCAGGACCTTCATGTTTTTCTCCGGGAACTTCGAGTATTAAAGGTTGGGAATTAAATGAAGAATGGTTGATGAGATTTTTTAAACCATTTAAACCAATTTCTCCTTCTCCAATGTTGGAGTGCATGTCGCGGTGAGAATCCAAAACTGTTGCCGAGTCGTTTAAGTGAATACAAACTAATTTATCCAGTAGTCCTAACTTTATCAATTGTTTGGAAAACTCTTCGATAACTGCTGGTTTTCGAATGTCTACTCCGGATTCAAATAAATGTGCGGAGTCCAGACACATTTTAAGACGATTACTATTAATTGTTTCCATCAAATAACTTAATTCCTCCGGAGAGCCAATTTTGCCGTTTTGACCGGCATCGTTTTCGAGAATTAAATCGCAATTATTTGTGTTGGATAAAATATTTTTAATGACAGTAATTATCTGCTCTTTGACCGAATCGAAACCGATACCAAGATGAGATCCAATATGAACTATGACTCCGGCAGATTTGATACTGGCACCATTTTGCATATCGATAATAAGAGAGTTGATTGATTTTTCAAGAATATCCTTATTGGTTGAGGCAAGGTTAACAAGATAGAGGGCGTGAATAAAAGTTGGAAAAATATTTTGTTTTTCTGTTTCTCTTAGAAAATCATTTACTTGATCTTCAGGAAAAGGTTTCCGAAACCAAAGTCGGGGCGAACCGGCAAATATCTGCATACAGTTGCCACCAATTTCTTCGGTTTTTTTTACTGCATTTAGTAAACTACCGGCCATAGAAACATGACCGCCTATTCGCCTCATTTTTCTTCGATGGTGATTGATTTAATTACCACTTTCTCAAGTGGAGCATCAGCACTATTTGTTTCGACTGTAGCGATGGAGTCAAGGACTGCTAGACTGGCTGAGTCCGAAGCATTAATGCGACCAAAGATGGTGTAGTTAGGTGGAAGAGGATAATCTTTGTGCATGATAAAAAACTGAGAACCGTTGGTGTTTGGGCCGGAATTGGCCATAGCGATCGTTCCCTTTGAATATTCTTCAGTAACCGACTCGTCGGCAAATTTATATCCCGGACCACCAGTACCGGTACCGTTTGGATCACCACCTTGAATCATGAATCCGGAAATAATACGGTGGAAAGTTAGACCGTCATAAAATGGTTTCTCGGAAACTAATTTACCTGTAAACGGATTGATTTTTGTACCCTTGGCAAGTTCAACAAAATTTCTTACTGTATTAGGAGCAATTTTAGGGAACAGCTCAACTTTCATAACACCTTTGTTGGTGGTGATGGTTGCGATAATGTTTTCGGCGAGAGGAGTTTGGCTTGGGGTTTTGATTTCCATATTGGTTGGAGAGATTTTTATATCTGTTATTTGATAATTGGGAACGGTTGGCGTTTTTTGAAAAGCACAGCCGGATAAGAAAACGGCTGAACATAAAATAAATAGTATTTTATTCATCGTTTTATTATATATGGTGTCATGATAACATGGTTGTATGCAGATGCCTGTTGTGGTCGGAATCGTAGTAGCGATTATATTTTTAGTTGCTTTTTCGGAATGGTTTTACCATTTGGTGTCAGGATGGGGTGGATATGTGTTGGACGATGTATATTTTCGGTATCGAATCGTGGGGGTTTCTTTGTTGTCGATAATGGTAATGAGTGGAACTTTTTATAGCATGGCTCTAATAAACGAATGTCCTAATGAAGTTCGTGAAGGATTGTTCGCCAAATTAAATTGCGAGGAGTATTCGAAAATTACGGTAGGAGCTGAAAAGTTATTTTTTCCTGGTAAATAATTTTTCCAGATAGACAACAAATCGGTAGATTATTTTTTCAAGGAGAGAACGTTTTGATGTGTTTCTAGAATTATTTCCATTTAACGGATTCCACCAGGCAGAAGTAATTATCCAGTCACTTCCTTGTCTTTTTACTGCCGCGACAATTTTATATCCATTGATGGTCTTGATATATTTTTGTGAGTCGGTAGTGGAACTTTTTTGGATTTTATCGGGGAAACGAACTGCACTATCAACCCATGTAGGATTTAGCCCTCTTTGTTTTATTCTTTCGTAGAGATGATTTGTCCAGATTACCCTACCCATTATTTGATAAGTTTAACCAAGTCCGGATCTTCGGCTAAAGGACTTGATTGGGTGATTGGTTGTGTTTGGAATTTTAGCGAGTCGTTTGGGTTTCTTGTTTCAGGAACATTGCCGTCGGGTAGAGAGCTTTGGAAAATGGAAGTGGTTGGAGGAGCCATTGGAGGAACTGGCGACGGAATGTCTTCTATGACAATCGGATTAACAGGGGTTGGGGTAGTTTGATCTGGTGAAATTTCCGACAAGTGTGGAAGTGATCCGGGAGCTTCAACAGAAGGAGTAATGTCGACTGATTTTGGTTCAATTGAGGTTGGGTTTAGAGGGCCTGAAGGGGAAAGCGTCCCTGGAAAAGTGTCCGTAGATCCAGGAGTAATGTCGATTAAACCTGGCGTAGACACTGGTGGTTTTGAAGATGATGCTTGTGGCATTGTTTGGGGAGTTCCACCATCAGGAGTAATCATATCAGGGTCAATATTAAGATCAATTGCAGGAGTGTTTGTATCGTCCATATTTTTTATTTGATTTAATTTGTTTCTAATACTTATTTCCGGAAGATGGATATCAGGACTTAAGTTTATAACATATTCCACTAGAGTAGCTACTTCTTTGGGATCTAATGCATCAGAAAGATCTCTTTCAACTCCGTTTTTTTTGAATAACGCTGTTTTGATTAAGCCCGGATAGATACCTGTAATTTTGATATTATCTTCCTCCAAATCTTCCAATAAGCACTTGGTAAATCCGGTAATCGCCCATTTGGAAGCGTGATAGACCGAGCGATTTTTCTTAGCACAAAGGCCGTCCTGGGAAATGATATTAATTATTTGACCGGTTTTTCTGAACCTCATTCCGGGAAGAACAGCTCTAGTTAAAAAAATGGTGCCGGTAGTATTAACGTCAATTATTTCCTTGATTTTACGAGGATCATTGTCCGCCAAATCACCTTCCATCCAAATACCTGCATTGTTTATCAGCACATCAAGGGCGTGATGTTTTTCGATAATTTGATTAACTGCAGATTGGAGTGATTGATAATCGGTGAGCTCACCTTCAACAAAGTCACAGTTTAATTCTCTGGCTACTTCCCGAAGTTTATCGACATTGTGAGAAAGTATAACAACACGATTATCAGGTGCAAGTTTTTCGGCAATGGCTTTGCCAAGACCATCACTTCCACCAGAAATCAAGATAACCTTTTTGGGCATTAATTCATTTTACCCTAGTTTGGGGTAATGACAGTTTTTGAATTTTTTTCCACTCCCACACCAGCAAGGATCGTTGCGTCCGATTTTATTTTCTTTTTTACTTTGGGAAATTTGTTTTTCACTGGTTGAAGATTTTTCAACTCCCTTAATCGGTTTGGCCATTTCTGTAGGGACTTGAACTTGAACTCTAAATATACGATGCGCCGCCACAGAATCAATTCTTGATAGTAAACTTTCGAACATAGAAAACGACTCTTGTTTGTACTCAACCAATGGGTCTTTTTGAGCATATCCTCGAAGTCCAATACCATCTCTTAAATTATCTATAGCATCGAGATGATTCATCCATAGCTCATCATAAGATTCAAGGAGAACATATCTTTCGACTTGACCAAGCATTTCTTCGCCCAAACGTTCTTTTTGGGATTTTCGCGCTTGGGAAATTATTTTGCTTAAAATCTCTTTGACTTCTTCAGCATCTTTGCCAACCAAGCTACTCTCAACAATATCAGCTGAACGAGGATCAAGAGGAAGAATTAACTGAAACTCTTTTATTATTTGATCGGCTTCAGTTTTGTTGATACCCGAGGCAGCATAAATATTACTAAGATAATCGATTTCTTTTTCTAGAGCTTGATCTATCTGTTTTTCGGAAACATTTTGGTCTTCGGAGAGAAGATTGTGACGACGTTTGTAAAAAATTTGCCGTTGTTTGTTCATAACATCATCGTATTCAACAAGGTGTTTTCTTTGGTCAAAATAAAATGACTCAACTTTTGTTTGGGCTGTCTCTATGGCTCTGGTCACCATACCGGCTTCTAATGGTTGATCTTCCGGAACTTTAAGAAAGTCCATTAATCGGCTAACTTGTTCGCCACCAAAAATACGCATAATATCATCTTCAAGGGAGATATAGAAGCGACTGGAACCGGGATCTCCCTGACGACCGGAACGGCCTCTTAATTGATTATCAATACGACGAGATTCGTGCCTTACCGCACCAATGATATGAAGACCGCCGATTTCTTTGACCTTTTCTGCTTCTTTTTGCCATTCTTTTTCATTTCGGCCACGGTTATCTCCGCCAAGAACTATATCAACTCCTCGACCGGCAATATTGGTGGCAACTGTAACCGCACCCAAACGTCCAGCTTCGGAAATTATTTGAGCTTCATTTTCATGATTTTTAGCGTTTAAAACTTGATGGGGAATACGTTTTTTCTTGAGATATTGGGTAATAACGTCGTTTTGTTCGATGGATTTTGTGCCAATAAGAATTGGTTGTCCTTTTTCATGAAGTTGCTGAACCTCAGTAACCAAAGCTCCTAGTTTGGCTCGTTGCGTTTTATAGACTGTATCGGAGTAGTCTTGTCTGACACAAGGTTTGTTGGTAGGAATAATTAAAACGTCAAGGTTATAGATTTTTTTGAACTCTTCGGCTTCGGTGGCTGCCGTACCGGTCATACCGGCAAGTTTTTCGTAAAGTCTAAAGTAGTTTTGAAGTGAAATGGTAGCTAAAGTACGACTTTCCTGCTGAACATTAACTCCCTCTTTGGCTTCAATAGCTTGATGAAGACCATCAGAGTAACGACGACCGTACATGAGACGACCAGTGTGGTCATCAACAATAATTATCTCATCATCTTTGATGACATAATCTCGATCGCGGACAAAAAGAGTGTGAGCTTTGAGGGCCTGTTCTAGATGATGAAGACTTTGATAGTCTTGTTGATATAAATTTTCAACATTGAGAATTTTTTCGAGTTTTCGTAAACCATGATCGGTAAGATTGGCGGTCCGTTGTTTTTCATCTACCTCATAATCGGTGTCTCCAGATAGAGTTTTAATTAAACTGGCAAAACGAAAATACTGATCAGTGGCTTCCGAGTCTGGAGCGGAAATAATTAATGGTGTACGAGCTTCATCAATTAAAATAGAGTCAACTTCATCGACTATGGCAAAATGATGTGGTCTTTGAACAATTTGGTCTTGGGATCTGGCCATATTGTCTCTTAAATAGTCGAAACCAAACTCGTTATTGGTGCCATAAGTGACATCGCATTGGTAAGCCTCTCCTCGGGTAATCGGACGAAGATGTTGTAAACGTGTGTCGGCATGAGTACTATCGGAAAATTCCGGATCATATATGGATGCCGGGAGATCTCCTTGACCGGAATAAATACAACCAACAGATAGTCCTAAAAAATGATAGATTGGCCCCATCCAGCCAGTGTCACGACGAGCAAGATAATCATTTACAGTAACCAAGTGAGCGCCTTTGCCGGTGAGTGCATTAAGAATCATGGCCGGAACAGCAGAAAGAGTTTTTCCTTCTCCAGTTTTTTGTTCGGCAATTTTTCCTTGATGAAAGGCTGAGGCCGCCATCAGTTGAACATCGTAAGGACGAAGTCCTAAAGTACGAAGGGCGGCTTCACGAGTAAGAGCAAATACTTTTGGCAAAACATCATCAAGTGTTTTGTTGTGTTGAAGTTCTTCTTTTATTTGAGCTATTTCTCCAGGGAATTCATCATCTTTCATTTTTTTGATATCTGACTCAAGCTGGTTGATTAGCTCAACAATTTTTTTGAGCTTTTCGACTTCAACACGATTTGGATTAAGAATAGGATCTAAAAATGAGAACATGTCAGCTAATTATACTGGTTAGACGAGAGAAATGATGACATTTGAGTAAGTGTTAGCCTTGATAAAAAAGAAATATGGAGATAGGTGACGAAATACTTTGGCAGTTTCTTGTTTATTATTTTGCCACCAAAGACGATTAATCAAAACATAACGCGAGTGATTTTTTAATTTTTGAAAAAAATCAACGGAACTGAGCTTTTGGGGAATTGTTTTGCCTACAAAACAATCGACCATGACGATATCGAATTTATCTTTGATGTTTAGATGGTTGACGTAATTTAAAGCATCGGCAATGATGATATTTATATTTTTGACTTTTTTTAAACGAAAAAATTTATTAGCCAACTCGACCATAATTGGATCAATCTCGACGGCAGTGATGTGTGCTTTGGGAAAATATCGATTAATAAGCTGGGCGTTACATCCTCCGGCAAGACCAAGAAGAAGTACCTTTTGGGGGTAAAAATATTTAGGGATAAAAGAATTGATTGCTTTTTTCCAAATATGAGTCATGACACTACCAGACTCAACCAAACCATCGACCATCAAGGTTACCGAATTTAAATATTTATAGACAATAATATTCTTGTTGTATTTTGAATCCGGAAAATGATATTTGTAAGGAAAAAAGAAGTTGAAAATACTCATGCTAATTTATGTTCTGATTTTCTATTGCCTTGAGTTCAGCTTGAATTTTTCTGGCTAGGTCTCCCCACTCTTTATAATGAAGATTAAGTTTGTTTTTATTGATTCTTAATGGCGGTAATCCTTCTGCTAAAAAACCGGCATCTAGGAGATCGGCAGCAGCTAAATCTCGTTCAAGATAAGAATCGGCACCCGAAACCATGGCGACCATTGAATAGCCATTTCTTTGAGCAACCACTATCGTTGAGTAACCAGCTTCTTCGGTGTAAGCAATTTTTAAACCTGAAACTCCAGGGTAAACTCCCAATAATCCGTTCCAATTAGGAAGATAGTAGGAACCATGATCTTCCGTTTTTTGAATATCTTGATTATCAGACTTTGCGGCTTCAAGAATTTCCGGGTAATTTTTTTGTACATTATTAACCAGCTTTGCCAAGTCTTTTAAAGTTGAGTACTGGTTTTGATCATCCAGTCCATCAGAGTTTACAAAATGGGAGTTTTTTAAACCAAGCAGAGTCGCTTTGGCATTCATATAATAGATAAACTCTGCTTTGCTAATACCAACTGCTTTGGCGGCTCCAACTGAAAGTGTCTCGGCTGCATCGTTGGCACTGGTGGCAATTGCGGCACGAAGTAAGTCGACAACAGATAGTTTTTCACCGACTTTAAGACCCAAAACAGTTGGGACTTTATCGACCGATTCTTTGGTGGCTGTAATTAAATATTCTTTGGGAACAAGATCAAGAGCAATTTGAGCTGAGAGAAGTTTGGTAAATGAGGCGGGAGACAAACGGATATCCGCACCTTTGGCATAATAAACTTTATTTGTTTGACTGTTATAAACCAAATAACGGGGAATATTTTCCAAACTGGAAATGGTTTTTGCCTTGCTAATGTCCAAATTAAAAGGTGAAATTATTCTTTGAGAGATTTTTTCTGTTTGATCCGGACCTTGGAAAAAAGGAGAGATAAGATTTGAAGGAAAAACTCGAGGCAAAATAAAAAAAAGAACGGCAATAATTATTGCCAATATCAAAAAAATGAGATGAGATTTTTTAAACACGTCTTATTTCAGCTTTTCCCATAAGAGGCACCAATACATCTGGAATTTTGACTGAACCATCGGCTTGTTGATAGTTTTCTAAGATAGCAACCAACCAACGAGGAGAGTTGCTGGCAGTGTTGTTTAGCATGTGGACAAATTTAATTTCATTTCCGGCATCTTTATAGCGGATATTGGCTCTTCGCGATTGGAAGTCGAGCATTATTGAGTCTGAGGCAAGTTCACCATAGTCATTTCTGCCGGGCATCCAAGCCTCGAGATCGTATTTTTTGGCTTGAGGTTCCCCCATGTCACCAGTACACATCTTTAAGACTCTATAAGGAAGTTTGAGGTCTTGGGCAATTTCTTCGGTGAGAGCCATCATTTCTTCGTGCATTTTTTTGGACTCCTCAACATCATTTTTGCAAATAACAACTTGTTCGGTTTTAACAAATTCATGGACTCTATAGATACCTTTGGTATCTTTGCCATAGGAACCGGCTTCTTTTCTGTAGCATGGAGAAAAACCAATCATACGAATGGGAAGATCTTTTTCGTTAAATATTTCGTCTTGGTACATGGAAACTAAAGGTACTTCAGCTGTTCCTGCAAGGTATGACTCTTCCTCACCTTCTTCAGAAGTAAACCTGTATGTTTCTTTTTCACCCCAGGGAAAATGACCAGTATTTACAAATGCACGTTTTTTCAAAATAACCGGTGGAGTGACGGGAGTGTAACCTTTGGAAATAAATTTCTGAAGAGTGTACTGCATGAGAGCAAATTGCAGCATAACGGCTTCGTTTTTTAAATAGTAGCCGCGGAATCCGGCTACTTTTGAACCACGTTCAATGTCAATCAGGTCGAGGGCTTCCCCTAATTCAAGATGGGTTTTGGGAGTAAAATCAAATTTTTTTATTTCACTCCAAGTTCTGATGGTGACATTTCCCTCGCTATCTCTCCCAACAGGAACCTCATTAAGAGGAATTCCGGGGACTTGAAGCATCAAAGAATAATATTCTTCTTCTACTGAGCGAAGTTGCGGTTCCAAAGTTTGAAGTTTTTCTTTTAATTCTCCGGATTGGGAAATAAGTTCTGGGGTTCTTTCTGATTTTAATTGCTCGTTTAATATATTTCTTTCTGCCCTAATTGTTTCAATCTTACCAATAAGCTCTCGACGTTTGGTATCGGAAGCTAGAACTAGGTCGACGATATCGGGATTAATATTTTTATTTTTTATTCCCTGTTTAACTTTCTCAGAGTTTTCGCGAATGTAAGCTATATCAAGCATGATTTGATTATATCCTTTATTTATATTCCCAAAACTGTTGAGATTTTTGCATTGAGGTGAGACAGATATCTACAAGAATATCAAGCTTTATATTCAAACCGTCTTCTCTTTCACAAAGAATCACTTCATCACGGCGAGTACCTGCAGCAAAACGTGGTTCTTTCAAAAATCTTTTTATGATTGACGATTGTTTGACATCAGCCAGTTTGCGACTGGGATAAACATAAGCCGTGGCCATGATAAGACCGGTGAGTGAGTCGGCACAAAAAAGAGACCATTGAGCTTTAGAAATTGGTTTGACACCAGTTTTTTCCGGAGAATGCGCTTTGATGATATCGATTACAGTATCAGAAACTTCCAAATTATATTTAGCCAAAACCTCTCTAGTTTTGTTGGGATGTTCATCCTTCCAAGGATCTTGATAATCAATATCGTGAATCAATCCGGCCAAGAGCCAGTCTTCTTTTTGGGGTTCATTTTGAGAAAGTAGACGATTTGAGTCAAAATAATCAAAAAGACCTCCCATACAAGCTTCCAGTGCAAGAGAGTGTAAAAATATTTTTTCTTCTAATTGAATTTTTAGTATGGGAAGAAAGGTGTCATGCATAACGATATTGTATGACGAACTTTCAGATTATTTAACCAATTTGATGGCGTAAGTAATCACACCTGAAGGAGCCTCAACCTCGACAGTTTCTCCGACCTTTTTACCCATAAGAGCTTTCCCGAGAGGAGATTCGTGACTAATTTTTTTGGCTGCCGGATCTGCTTCCCATTCTCCAACGATAGTAAATTCGTGTTTTGTGCCATTGACTTCGATATGAACAACACTACCTAAACCGACCATTTCTTGCCCGGCTTTCTGAACGTCTACAACTACTACCCTGGCAAGGATATCTTTTAATTCTTCAATACGACCTTCGAGAGCAGAAAGATCATCCTTAGCGGAATGATATTCGGCATTTTCAGATAAATCTCCGTCCTCACGAGCTTTGGCAAGGCGGTCTATAGCCTCAGGTCGTTTGTTTTTTTCGAGCTGATCGAGTTCATCCACAAGTTGACGATAGCCAAGAGGTGTCATCTGAACTCTTTGATTTTGTTGGTTCATATTTTTTTGTTAAGAACAAAATATATTGTTTATATATTTCAGTTACAAAGTATAAATATAAGGCCTGTTTCCAATATGTCAAGCCAGGAAATATACCCTTGGCCACAAAGGTAGGTACTGCGGAAATTATTAATAGGAAATCTGCAGACTAATACTTTCGGTTAACAGGGTGTATTTTACACTTTTGAAGCTGTCAAGTCAAATTAGGAGCGTAATTTGGTACAATATACAGGTTCAGACAAGGTCCCGTCGTCTAGTGGTCTAGGACATTTGGTTCTCATCCAAAAGATCGCGGGTTCGACTCCCGCCGGGATCACAAATGAAAGGAGTTGGCTTGTCCAACTCTTTTTATTTGTCAAACGCAGGGAGGCGAAAGACGGAGACAAGCTCGTAACGATCTTGTCGAGCCCGGTTCGAAGAAATTTTCAGCAGAAAATTATCTGAGAGACTCCCGCCGGGATCACCTTAAAGAAGTTTCGCCCAGATTTCTGGGATATTGGCTTAATGTACCCAATTATTAAAATGACCCTCTTTCGAGGGTCAAGAATCTAATTACCGTCGTCGACTTTGCCAGTCCCGTAGCACCAGCCACAAGTTCCTTCTTTACCCTTGCCTTTACATCTTGGGCAGGTAATCCAATTGCCAGTATTAATATCCATTACCTGGCCTCGGCCATTACACCATCCGCAGTCGCCATTATGTCCCGATCCGTTACACTTAGGGCATTCAATAATCGGCATCTCAAACCTCCTTAAATTAGAATGGATTGATTCTACAACACATTACTCCAATAATCTATTAGAAATTCTGTAAAATTGTGCATTTCATCCTGGAACTCTTTCAATTTTGAATTTCTCTCTGAATGGGAAAGAGTTGACTGATAGACTGAACCATGGCTTTGTAGTCTTAGAGATGCCCCAGAATAGTTAACGTATATTTGGTTTTCGTAAGAAACTGATTGGTTGATACCATAGAATTTTGAGAGAAGAGTTATTATATCTCTGGCAATATCTAATGTTGGCTTTTGATACTTTACCTCAGCCTCAAGTCTTTTTTGGGATAATTCATCTGTCTTTGAATCATGTGGATCGGATTGCATAAGTTTACTGGTCAAGTTTTTTAGGTGTTCTTTAGCTTCCAAATACTTTTCATCTTCTACAGGCTTAATATCTACCCACGGGAAAGAGTTTCCCCACGATTCGTGACCTTCGCAAGATTGAGACGTGTTTAACCCTATCAAGTTAAGAATGACAACTGTTTCGAGGATTCCAGTATCTATTGGCTGACCTAAAGTATCAGTACTCTTTGAAAACTGTTCTCGTGCTTTATCGAATTGATTTTTTTTATCGTTTGACATATCAGGGTATATATTCATTACTTTTGAGTCTAATATAACTTTATCATTTATCCTGCTCATCATATCATCATTTTTATAGTAATTGTGCCTGGGTCCGAACTTCGTTATAACACCTCACAGAATAATATTACTGATCTTATGTGAAGGGTTTGATCTGAGCCAATCGAGTGTTTGTTTGATGCAAGAATCAACTTCAAGTGGTTTGTCTTTTTTGGCAAAAGTACCGCCTGATGCCCTATCATGTCCCCCTCCAATTCCCATTTTTTCCATTAATATCCGAACATTGACACTACCAGGTAACGAACGACAAGAAATATTGACATCACCATTTTGATTTGGAGTAAAAACAAAACCCCATGAATAATTTTCGATTTTACGAATATATTGAGCAGAGTAAAGGTAACTTGCTTCAACTATTTCTGATGTCTGTAACTTGTTTGCTTTGATAAAACTTCTTTTTATATATGAGTACTGGAAATCAGGCCAACCGGGGGTTGAAACATATTCGTTGTTTTTGATGAGTTCTTTGACAGTCTCGAACACCTTTTTTGAAATTGATTGATATTTGGAAAGAAACCCTTGAATCTCTTCTTGGCTAATATCAATTAGTTTTTTGACGATTAACAAAATATCCGACTGACTTGGTTTTAGATAAGTGAAATTTCCCGTATCTCCGAGTATCCCTAATAAAAATATATCCGCTAGAGATTTATCTATTAAATAATCGGTAAAAAAACTGCGATAAACAATCTCAACACAGGATGAACACTGATGAACCATTAAACTTAGAGAAAAAGTGTCGGATTGTGAGGCGTGGTGATCAATGCAAATTGTCTTTTTAATCTTTCCTAGGATTTCCGGTTTGTGAGAAAAACGAGAAAATTTATTACCATCAAGCATGATTAATAATTCAGCGTTATCTACGAAATCAGCAATATCCGAAACAAACTCAACATGATTAAAATGTTTAAAATCTTTGTATCTTGAATCTGGTTCTCCCGAAAAAAGAATTCGAGTGTTTTTTCCTTGATATTTTTGACTTATTATTTCATAAACTGAAAGTGCTGAGGCTAATGAATCGTCATCAAAAAATTCATGACCGGTGATAATAATATTTGATGATTTTTCAACAATTTCAAAAAAAACATCTGTAAATTTCGGAGAAATATTTTTGAATTCCACAACCAGTATCATAACATTAAAAAACCCGCTGAATGGCGGGTTTTTACTTTATGGAAGAATTAATACTTTTGTTCCTATTGGCGCCCAGTCGTAAAGCCATTTAGCTTCTTCAGTTTTCATATTGATGCAACCATGACTCATGGGTTGGCCGAAATTACTATGCCAGTAGGTACCATGGAAGCTATATCCTTGATAAAAATACATTGTCCAGGGAACATTTGGTAAATCATAACCTGGACCGATCATGCGAGTTGAATCATATTTTGTTTGGATAACATAGTTTCCCAGAACAGTTGGCGTATTAGGGAGGCCAGTTGAAACAATAAATTCTTTTTGCAGCAGACCTTCTTCGAAAGCATATGCCGTTTGCTGTGAAAGAATAACAACGATTTGTTTCCCTTCTTTTATGATTCTGGATGGGGTCTCATTTTCCAGGGGAATTTGTAGATATTGCCCAGGAAAAATCAGATTGGGATCGTCAAAGAAATTGTTGAGAATGATACTGGCTATCGGAATTTGATATGTGGATGCAATTTTGGATAGAGTATCTCCTTCTTTGACTAGATAATCTCTAGGTAGCGGAGTTGGTGTGGGGGTTTTAGTTGGCGTGGAAATAAACGTTGACGTTGGCGGCGGAGATGGGGTGAGAGTTGGTTGGGATGTTTTTAAATACGCTACCGATGCTGGTGTTATATTTTCTTTTGCGGACAAATTAAAATTAATACCACATGAAGATAAACAAAATATAATTGATACAACACAACTTATTAAATGCAATTGTATTTTGTTGAACAAAGTACCTCCTTTTTTAAAGAACTACTTGATTGATTGGCATTCTATCTCAATGTTTCTAAATAAACAACAAATTTGCATTAACAATAATAATTAGATATACTGAAATTCCAGGTGAAGAAAAATAATGACCTGGTTTTTAATTTGAGAAATTGTTATAAAGAGTGTATTTTGTCCTTATGAAAGAGGGCATTTTTTTTGGAATAGCAGAAGAGATAGAAAAACAAGATAAAGAAATTTCCATTGAAAGATCTCATATGGGAGTGAGAAATTCGGAAGTATACCAACCATGGATGGGTGCATGTTCATTGCTTTCGGTAATGGAGGTAAATCTTGAAGGTGAAAACAACAAAAATATATCTGTTATATCGTCTCCTGAAGCAGAAGCGGTAAGTGGAGCAGGGTGTTTTATTCCAGATTTTAAGGAAAATTCATTGAAGTTTGTGTTACCAAGATTTCATTTGGGAGTACCAGCGCAGATGGATATGGAAATGGCAGTCTATCAACTTTCACATACAAGAATCATAAGAAACGCCATTAAAGAAGCGGCTGCAAACGATAGCGGAATTGTATATTTTGCGCGAGAAGGACATCTAACCCAGATGCAAAAAGCGATTTATTTGACAACAAGGGAAAATTTACCAACCACGATGGTTAGTATTAGCCACAAAGTTGCAGACAATGTCTATACCAGAGAGGCATTTTTTGCGTCTGAGCCAAATTTAGAAGGCTTCTCTAAAAAATTGCACACACTTTTTTTGTGCGATCCTGTCGCATCTGGAATGCAACATACGGCAATGATTGAAAAACTTGAAGAAATGGGGAGATTGCCTGAGAAAATCGTTGTCATCGCCCCAATGGCAACAAAATTTGGTTTACGTGTGATTGAAAAAACATGTAAAGAAAAAGGAGTAGAGTTTGAAGCCGGAGTAGCGGGGGTATTACTGGATACCCAACCGCCACTACGATATTACTCACCATATCCCAAAAAAGAAATTCAAGCAGCTGATCCGGAGTTGTTTTCGATTGTCCGAGGGCTTTTTGGAGATAAATTATCACAAGCTTGTATCCGTTGTAACTGGACAGGAACTTTTTGGGGTGGAGATAATTTCCCAATGGAAGCTTCAAGTGATGAATTAGAAAGTTTAGGGCTTTCTAATGAGGAACTCTTAGATATTTGTTCAAACTTAACCGAACAGAAGGCGATTGATATGGGGATGGTGGATAAATTAATACCTTTCTCCACAAAATTGCTTCTAAAGAGATGATTTTGATAGGTTAAAATAGTGATGTGAATAAAAGTATAAATTTTATTACGCTTGAAGGAAGAAATATGGTGCATGATGCGCTTTTGTCTGAGCAGAAAATTGCTTCTTTGATTCTTTCGACAGCGACAATTAGCGAACCGAGGATAAGAGAAATAGAAAACTTAGCTAGAAAAAATGGTGTCCCAATCCAAAAGGTTAGCCCTGATGAATTGGAAAAGATGTGTGATAGTAGAAACCCTCAAGGAGTGGCAGCACTAATGAACCTCCCCGAAGTACCGACACTGGAGCAATTATTGAAAAATAAAAGAGATGCATTTTTGTTGTTGGTTAATCATATTGACTATGAGCAAAATTTGGGGGCAATCTTGCGAACTGCTTGGGCTGCGGGGGTGGATGCAGTTGTTGCATCTCCAAATGGTGTTTGTGAAATAACGCCAGTGGTCGCTAAGGTATCAATGGGGGGTGCTGCATATGTACCACTTTTAAAAATGAGTATGTTTCAAGCAGTAAAATTACTTCATGAATATGCTGTTCCTGTGGTAGGTGTGGAAGTGGAAATGGGAAAATCATTTAATAATACAAAACTAACTGGTCCAATTGCATTTGTAATGGGAGGAGAGTCTGTTGGGTTGTCTGAACCTTTACAAAAAGAGTGTGACTTGTTCGTTAATATTCCTATGAATAAAACGGTGGCATCTTTGAATGTGAGCGTAGCAACAGCCTTGGTGTTGTTTGAAAAATTACGACAAGAAAACGGAGGTGAAATCTGATGGCGACAAAGTATTTGGAAATTTTTAATGAAATGGTATCTAAATATGAAAAAGAATTTGATACATTTCAAGAACTACACGATAAATATGAGAAGGAGCCACAAAAATGGCAAGAAGAATTTAATCGTGAAGGAGCCAAAATAATGGAAATAGTATATGAATATGAAAATAGGCTTTGTGGACATATGGAAAATACCAATAATGCTACCTATTCAGCAAAATTAGCAGAAAAATTTCGAAATGAGATTAAAAAATATCTTCCTAAGCTAGATATGATTGGAGTAATTATTTGTAAAGGATAATCTTATTGGATACCACAATCGGATTTTATTTTTTCAATCAATATTGAACAAAACTGGTCACTGGCAGCTTTTTTGATTTGAATGATTTGATCGTTTGCTAAATCAGCGGCTTTTTTTGTGACTTCGTCGGTTATTTGTTTTAGAGGAGAGTCAACCGTGTAATCAGTGTAAGTACCCATTACTTGAGGAGTGGGTAGTTTAATTTTATCCGGGAGAATATTATTGGCTGTTTGTACAGCCGGAACGACAACAGAATTTTGAAAGGTTGGATTTTTAATATAATAGTCAACTGGTTTGGATATTTGAGGAAACATTTTATACAAACCAAATAATGCGAACATAATTAATAGTATTCGAACAAATATATTATTCATATTCTTTACAAATTTTAGCAATTGTATTTAATATTAACGATGATTCGTCTCCATTAAGAACATCATTTACATCTTGATTTAAAATAGCATTTTTTAGTCTTGAACAGGTGACTATTCCCCTGTTCAAGAGAATACTAATTTTTTCCCTCGAAATGTTTTGTAATTGTGTGATTGGGTGAAGTTTTGAAGCAACTATTAAATCTTGGAGACCTTGGCCTTCCGGTTCAGTCCAAGTGGTGACTTTGAGATTAACACAGTGGCAATAAGTAATAACTTCGGAGGTAACTTTGGTGTTGGTAATTAACCATGGAAAATTATTATTATTACCATTTTGTCTCTGGACTGTATCGACATCTAGAAATCTAGCATAACTATAAAGAGCAACTTGAATATCTGTTTTATATCCAGGAGTATTGTGATATTTGCATTCGATAAAATATTTATCCGCTCCTTTTTGAGCGATTACATCAATTTCGTGTGTGACACATTTTCCTTGTGTAATCACGCCAACTTTTGTTTTGAAGTTTCCAGACTTTAGAATGTCGGAAACAAGAATTTCAAAGGCAAAGCCTGACGGCCCCATATCCATAACCGCTCTCTTTAAACTATAGTTATAATAATTTTCTGCGGGAGCATTTTTTTGAAGATAAGTGGAAACGTGATCGTAGATTGAGCTGGTAGTCATGCCCGAACGAAGATGACTTTTGAGATAATCGACTGTTTGGGTGGTTATGGCTTTTGACAACCCAGATCCAGCAAGAGATTTGTTAATTTTTTCTTCACTAAAGGGTTCTTCGATACCCGAAGCTTTGACTATTGCTATGGGGTTTAGATTTTGCATCTCACTTAATAATAGCATTAGCCATAAATGTTGGTACAATTAGGATGTGGTTACTTTAGTACAAATTGTTTTTTATTGCCTTATCGGTGGGATGGCTTCCTTGGTTGGAGCAGTCTTAATAATTAATTTAAAAAATAGAGCAGGAATTCTATCCGACAAACTTACAAGTTTTGCTGCCGGAGTACTGATAACAATTGCTGTTTTAGATTTAATTCCGGAAGCCTTTAGTTCAATGACAGACTTTAAAATTGGATCTTGGGCGGTACTATTGGGAATATTGCTTGTTTTTTTAATGGAAAAATCAGGTTTGTGGTTTCATCATCATGATGGCACACATGGACATAGGCCTCCAATAAGTGGAATTTTTTGGGGTGATGCATTACATAATTTTATCGATGGTTTTGCTATTGGAGGAGCTTTTCTTCTTAGTAGAGAGGCTGGAATTTTGACTGCTGTGGCTGTTGGATTGCACGAACTACCAAAGGAAATGGCCGATTTTATGATTTATTTACGATCCGGGTATTCAAACGTAAAAACAATTTTTTTAAATCTTGCTTCAAGTTTGGTAGCTGTTGTAGGAGGTGTTTCTGTTTATCTTAGTAGGGGGTGGATTACAAATTATGAAGGCTATTTATTGGCAACGACGGCAGGAATGTTTTTGTTTATCGCATTAGCAGATTTAATTCCGGAAATGCATGAAAGTATGGAGGAAGCAGACAGAAAAAATAAAATTATTTGGTTGCTGGTGTTCGTGGCTGGTTTGAGCGTGGGGATAGTTAGTAGCATCGGTTTAGGATAAAATTGAAATATGAAAATGAGCAAAATGGGCGTTCGCCCAGAAAAAACGACTCCTAGAGATGCTGAAGCCATAAACCAAAAATTATTGATTCAAGCAGGGTTTATCCATCAAGAAATGGCTGGAGTATATACTTTTTTGCCTTTGGGTCTTCGAGTATTAAATAAGATTGAAAATATTGTCAGGAAACATATGGATAAGATTGGATCAGAGTTATTGATGCCATCGCTTTCTTCAAAAGAAAATTGGAATACTTCGGGAAGATTGAAAACAATAGATGTACTTTTTAAGGCTTGTGCTGCAAATGAAGTGTCTCTCGCTAAAAGTGATGCCGAGTATGTCTTGTGTCCGACGCACGAAGACGTAGTGACACCCTTAGTACAAGGTTACAACCCAAGCTATAAAGACTTTCCAATATCGGTCTACCATATTCAAACAAAATTCCGAAACGAACCTAGAGTAAAATCTGGGTTGATGCGTTGCAGAGAGTTTCGAATGAAAGATTTGTATAGCTTTCATACAGATGAACTTGATTTAAAACGATATTATGATGAGGTAAAAAAAGTATATCAAGAAATTTTTGAAGAGATTGGAATAGGTAAAGACACAGTAATTGCTCTTGCGTCCGGAGGGGATTTTACTAAAGATTACTCCCATGAGTTTCAAACCCGATGCGAAAATGGCGAAGATACAATTTATTTGAACAAAACAACAGGAGTCGCATATAACAAAGAAGTAAAGCCAGAGGGAGCTGATACAAGTCCTAACTTTGAAGTATTCAATGCTGCCGAAGTGGGAAATATTTTTCCATTGGGGACAAAATTTTCAAAAGCGTTTGGTTATGAATACACCGATAAGGATGGTAATAAAAAACCGGTGATTACAGGAAGTTATGGAATTGGAACGAGTAGATTGATGGGTGTATTAGTAGAAAAATTTCATGATGATAAAGGAATTGTTTGGCCTAAAAATGTATCGCCGTTTGGGGTTCATTTAATTGATTTACAACAAACAGATGAAGCTGAAAAAATTTATGAACTACTAACAAAGGAAGGCGTCGATGTTCTTTGGGACGATAGAGAGATGAGCGCCGGAGAAAAATTTGCAGATGCTGATTTAATTGGATGCCCGATTAGGATTCTGGTTTCTTCCAGAAGTATTCAAAATGGCGGAATAGAGGTAAAACTTAGAAACGAAACAGAAAGTAAGATTATTTCCATCGATAGATTGATGGATTTTGTGAAGAATGTTTGAAATTTTGGGAATAAATTTTTATTTGTATGGCCTAATTGTTGGGTTGGCTGTTTTGGTGGCAATGGAAATTTCTTTGAGGAATCGCGGAAATATGCAACAAATCACAATCGAAAAAGCAGTCTGGTGGACAGTAATTTCTGGGGTTATTGGTGGGAGAATTTACCACGTTGTTGATTTCTATGGAAGATATTACTCAAATAATTTTTATAAAATATTATATTTTTGGGAAGGGGGATTAGGAATTTGGGGAGCAATTGGAGGAGGATTATTAGGACTTTGGATATATTGTTACTTTAATAAACTAAAGTACTGGAAAACTCTGGATATTCTAGTAATCGGTGTTCCTTTGGCACAAATGATTGGAAGATTGGGCAATTGCATAAACGGAGAATTATTGGGAAAAAATGGTGAACCTCTTTTTGTGTATGAGGGTTTTTTAAATTTAATTTTATTTGGAATTGTTTGGATGATAGCCAAAAAAAACGCAGGGCCTGGCATAACATCAGGCGTATATTTAATCGGATATGGAGTAATCCGAATATTATTAGAAAATTTTCGGCCGAAAGAAATAATTTGGAAAACTTATGGAGTACCTGTAGCCATTATCTTTGGTTTTTTGGCGATATCGATAGGAACTTATCTTATTTTCCGGAAAAAACAATCTTAACGACGTCATCCATATTTTTTACAAAATGAAATTTTAAGTCCGAACTAACTTTATTAGGAAGATCGACTAGATTTTTTTCATTGTCTTTGGGAAGAATAATGTGTTTTATTCCGGCACGATGGGCAGCAATAACTTTTTCCCTGACGCCACCAATCTCTAAAGCTCGACCACGAAGAGTTACTTCTCCGGTCATGGCAAGTCCTTTGGGAACCGATTTACCAGATAGAGCTGAGATAATGGCAGTGGTGATGGCCAAACCGGCACTGGGACCGTCTTTGGGAACAGAACCTTCGGGAACATGAATATGAATATCAGATTTGGATATTAGAGTGTCTTTTATACCAAGCTTATTACTATGTGAACGCACATAGGAATAGGCTGCTTTGGCGGACTCTTTCATGACATCACCCAACTGACCGGTGAGTGTTATTTTTCCTTGACCTGGCATAATGGCAACTTCAATAAAGAGAATATCACCGCCCACTTTAGTGTAGGCTAGGCCGGTTACAAGACCAACCTGATCAAGATCTTCTGCGAGAGTATGGCTATAAACAACTGGACCAAGAAATTTGTTTATTTTCTCTTTAGTGATGATAATTGGAAGTTCTTTTCCGGATGCCTTTGTTTTGGCGATTTTTCTCATGATAGATGCTATTTGTCTTTCTAAATTTCTCACACCTGCTTCACGAGTATAAAAACGCACTAAATATTTGAGTAATGTCGGGGAAAGAATAAAATCCTTTGGATCAATAGCGTTAACTTCGGCTTGTTTTTTGATGAGATATTTTTTTGCAATAAAATACTTTTCTTCTTCGGTATAACCGGAAAATTCAATTACTTCTAAACGATCTCTTAGCGCTGGAGGGATGGTGTCTAGTACATTGGCGGTGGTTATAAATAGAACTTGTGAAAGATCATAAGGAATATCCAAATAATGATCTTGAAAAGCGTAATTTTGTTCTGGATCAAGAGCTTCTAGAAGGGCAGAACTAGGATCACCTCTGAAATCTGCACCTATTTTATCGATTTCATCCAACATAAATACAGGATTGCTAACACTACTATCTTTGATTGACTGAATTATCCTTCCAGGCATTGCGCCAACATATGTACGTCTATGTCCGCGAATTTCTGCCTCGTCTTTCAAGCCACCAAGAGACATTTTGACAAATTTTCTGCCGATGGCTTTGGCAATCGAACGACCTACCGATGTCTTTCCAACTCCTGGAGGACCTACAAAACAAAGAATGGTGGGTGGATTTACAGCATGATTTTTAGTTTTTTTGACTTGATCATTTTTGAGTTTTAAAACGGCTATGTACTCAAGAATTCTTTCTTTAACTTTCTCTAATCCATAGTGGTCCTGATCTAAGATTTTTTCGGCTTTGGAAAGAGAGTAGCTACTTTTGGTGTACTCTCCCCAGGGAAGCTCTAATACTGTTTCAATCCAGGTTCGAAGATAAGACGTTTCTGGATTGTGTATTGATAGTTTTTTTAGTCTGTCTAACTCTTTATTGACCTTAGTGAATATTTCTTTGGGAAGATTGGTTTTTTTAAGTTTGGTTTTTAACTCAACAATTTCCTCTTCTTCTCCTCCCTCTCCAAGCTCTTTTTGAATTGCCCTCATTCTTTCTCGAAGGACAGCTTCTTTCATACTATCATCGAAACGTTTTTGAGTTTTGTTTTCAATTTTCTTTTCTAACTCAAGTATTTTTATTTCTTCAGTAAGATGGTCGGTAATAAATGTAAGTCTTTTTTCAAGCGAACTGTTTTCAAGTAACCTTTGTTTTTCATCATTTTTGACGTCGAGAATTGAGGATATTTGGAAAGATACCAGTAGAGGATCTGCACTACTGAGAATTTTCGCGAGAACCCCTGGCTCAATATTTGCTTTGCCGAGTTCGGAAGCTCTTTTGATTAAGGCAATAGCACGATTTGAAAGTGCGGAAATTTCCGAGGTAATAACTGTGTCCTCCGGGTATTCTGAAACAAGTGTCCAGATTAAACCATCTTTTTCTTCAATTTTCTCGATCTTTACTCTAAATAAACCTTTAACAATTGCGTGGAGTTCTTCATTGACAGGAAGTGTTTTTTCTATACGGCATACTGTTCCAATCAGATAGTAATCGTCAAGGCTGGTCGCGGTGGTTTTGGCATCTTTTTGGGACACAAAACAGACTTCCTCATTATTGGTATAAGCATTGTTGATACCAGCGATAGAGATTGGTTTCCCAAAGGTTAAAACGGCTTCCGTTTCCGGAAAAATTACTCCTTCTTTTAACCCAATAAAGGGGATTAATTTTTGATGAATAGGCATAGTTTTCAGATTTTAGCAGGAAACACAATAAATTGCTAATTTTATTGATTGAAAAATCTCAAACCGAGAAGAATGGTGGCAAAAATTGCCATAAAAGTAACTAAAAAGAAAAAGGTAAAAGAAAAATTCTTATTGGTGTTAGTGGACATTTTAAAGTTTTCGATATATTTTTATACTTTTTTCATCTGTCCAAAGATGATTATCCCCTACTTTAGCATAGGCACGAAAATAGACCATCCCTGGTTTGTCAAAATTAATGTTTAGATCAAAAGTGTCGGGAAGTTGATATTTACCCTGGGAATAATCATCTTGATGAAACTCATAACCAACTGCTTGAGGTGAATCTTTTTTAGTAAGGGCGCTGGGTGAGGCGTTGTAGCTCCAGTAAATTGTTGTTTGGGGAGTGGATAAATCAGGAGAACTATCAACGTTCCAAATAAAAGTACCGGTTTGACCAGATACAACTTCTTCAGGATATGATTGTAAATATATTCCAAGAGGCGCAGGTTTGGTTTCTTTAATTTTTTTCTGAGCAAGAAGATAATTGTAACCAACAAGTAAACAAAATATTATGATTCCTAGAAAGAGAGAAAAAAATAATTTTTTGTTCATATTTTTTCTGAATCAAGAATAATGGTAATTGGGCCATTTAAATCAACTTGAATTTCCATGTGTTCTCCAAAAAATCCTTTGTTGATTTTGATACCAGCTTCAGTTAGTTTATCAGCAAATCGTTCATAGAGTTTGGTAGCCAATTCTTTACCAGCTGCTTGACCAAAATCTGGACGATTATTGCCTTTTAAATTTCCCAGGAGAGTGAATTGGGAAATGAGAAGAATTTCTCCTGAAATTGAATGAATATTTAAGTTTATTTTTTCATTTTCGTCCGGAAATATTCTAAGACTTAAAAGCTTTTTAACCAATTTATCTACCTCTTGTTCTGTATCTTTCTTGGAAATTCCCAGTAAAACAAGCATTCCTTTTTTTATACCTCTTTGAGACTCAATTTGACCATACTTACTAACGATGGCTCTATCAACAATCTGAGTTACAGCTATCATAATAATTGATTATAATTGCTTGTGAGAATAATGCGATGGAGACCTCTATTTTTTTTGGTTTTGGGACTAATTTGCTTGGGTTGTTTTTTTGTATTCAAAGAATACAAAATATTTATCGGAAAGAAGTTTTCTGCCAAAACACAAATTGTTTCGCCAACAGCGACGGACTCAATAACGCCAACAGCTTCTCCGTCGGCCACACCAACACCAAAACCATTGACGTTTGCCGAGATGAATAAACTGTATGGACCTTGTGTATCACTTCCAGTATTGATGTATCACCATGTAGAACTGCCGGAAAACGCGGCAACATTTAAGCGAACATATTTAAATGTTCCGCCGGAAACTTTTAAAAAACAAATGGAATACTTGAATAGTAAAGGATATTCCAGTGTTACACCTTTTGATTTAGTAAATTATTTTGACAATGGGGTAAAACTTCCAAGTAAGCCGGTGATGATTACTTTTGATGATGGTTATGTGGATATTGGTGATTTAGCCTTTCCGATTATGAGAGAGCTAGGAATCAAGGGAACTGTGTTTATTCCAACTGGCTTAATGGAAAATATTGATTATCTAACTTGGGCAAAGATTGACGATATGAAAGCGTCGGGGTTAATTAATTTTGGAAATCATACTTGGTCACACAAAAATGTGGGTGGAACAACTAGTGTGGTGGAAAATGAAATTACTATAGCAGATACTCAACTATCGGATAGAGGATTAAATAATCCAAAAATTTTTGCCTATCCTTTTGGATTGGAGACAAAACAAGGAATAATAATTCTTAAAAAAATGGGGTATCAGTTGGCATTTACTACCGTATATGGAAGAACTCAGTGTGAGAAAAAAAGATTTGATTTGCCGAGAATAAGAATCGGAAATGCTTCTCTATCCAGTTATGGTTTGTAATTAAGTTTTTTCTTGTTGATATATTTTTTGCCTGTTTCTAGTTTTGATTTCACTTCACGGATGGCAATTTTTGGTAGTTGATCAAGATTGTCTTGAAGATAATTAGCAACTGTTTCTTTGTGAAATTTGATCATGGCACGAAGAACCCACGACACTGCTTTGGTGATAAGGATATCCTTTTCGGATTTAAGCAACTCGAGGTTATGAAGAGCCACTTTAATTAGACGTGGATCATTTGACTGACGGAAAGATTTGGTAAGCAGCACAAGACTGGCTCTTTTCACTTGGACATTATGATCCTTGGCAAATAGTTTGAGTGTTTCTTCCCAAATTGACCAAGTATTTAATAAATCATCTGAATCAAAAGCCATCTGACAAAGAACATCACATTCCGCCCAACCATGAGTATTGGATATCCAGTAGTGAAGTTTTTGGGGAGCTAGTTTTTGACGAAATTCTTTGACGCGACCAATGATAAAGGCGGCAATAAGCACTTCGTCGTATGTTTTCCCATAATATAGATCGTCTAACAGATTGATGTATTCCTCATGAGAAAGAGAGTGAGATTGAACAAAATCTTTGGCGATATCTCGCATGGTTTTGGTATTTAGATGATATGAGGGTTTTTGAGTACCTACATATTTCAATCCATAACCTTCAAAGTTTGGTCTATCATTCGTGGAATGATTCTTAATCAATCTTAAGATTTCAGAGTGATTTTTGTTATTTTTCATAAATTAGACGATATCCGAAGTATTAGAATATATTAGATAATGTTAGAAAATATTGGATTATTATTTAAAGTATTTTTTATTTTTTAGTTGGTCGGGTAGTAAACTTTGTTTGGAATACATTTCGTAGTCTTTGCCGTAACCTAGGGATTTCATCAGTTTGGTTGGAGCATTTCTTAAGTTTAAAGGAATGGGTAAATTACCAAACTGAGCAACGTCTGATTGAGCCGCACGGAGACCGTCGTAGGCTGAACGATTTTTGGAAGCTTTGCAAAGATAAACAACACCGTGAGCGAGATTAATGGCACACTCCGGATAACCAATAATCTCACAAGCTCTGAATACATCGTTGGCTACAACTAATGCTGTTGGCTGAGCAATACCAACATCTTCACTGGCAAAAATTACCATACGACGAGCAATAAATAAAGAGTCCTCTCCCGAATCAACCAGACGAGCAAGATAATAAAGAGCTGCATCTGCGTTACTGGCTCTCATGGACTTGATGAAGGCGGAGATGGTGTTGTAATGCTCTTCACCTTGTTTATCAAATCGCAAAAATCTTGATTGAAGGGCAGTTTTGAAATTTTCGATGGATAATTTTCCATAAAGAGAAGCTGTTTGCTCTATTAGACCGATGGCTTGACGAGCATCACCGTTGGCAAAAATTCCCAACCATTCCTTACTTTCCTTATTAATCTTTAATTTGAGAACTTTTACCGCGCGATCAATAATTTTTTCAATTTCCCTAGATGATAGTTCCTTTAAAACGAAAACTCTAAGGCGGGAAAGAAGGGGAGCAATAATTTCGAAGCTGGGGTTTTCGGTGGTAGCTCCAATAAGAGTTAGTTTTCCTTTTTCCACAAATGGAAGGAGGTAGTCTTGCTGACCTTTATTGAAACGGTGAATCTCATCAAGGAAAAGAACAACAGGCTTGGTAGTGTTTTCGGTGTTTTTTAATATTGAACGAATGTCATCTTTTCCGGCGGATACTGCAGAAAGTTCATAAAAATCCGCTTCAATGGCATCAGAATAAATACGGGCAATGGTGGTTTTTCCGGTACCGGGAGGACCCCAGAGTACAAAAGAAAAAATGTGTTTGTTTTTTATGGCCTGTCTAATTGGTTTGCCTTCCCCTACTAAATGTTCTTGACCAATAAATTCGGATAACTTTTTTGGGCGGATTTGAGAGGCTAAGGGCTCGATTAAGTTGGACATATTCGGTATTTATTTGGGTATACTCTAGTGTAAAAGAGACAAATTTGATTGTCAACAAGAAATTTGTGAGCGAACTTTTGATAAAACATAATTCTTCGTTTTATGACTATTTTAGCTTTGAAGAAGAAGCGTGGGTGGTAAAATATAGCCTGTACGTTGTTTATTGCCGGATCGTCTAATGGTAGGACGCCACCCTCTGGAGGTGGTTATTCTAGGTTCGAGTCCTAGTCCGGCAACCAAGTTGGACGCTATCAGACCGTGATGCCTAAAATCGGTTGATGCGTCCCACAAAAGCCCATTTTGTTTTTGGAAGTCTCGGACCGTACGCTCGTTGTCCAGCTATTTCTTTATTATTGAAGTAAATATGTATCGGCGATATTTTCTGTGACTTTCCCGAGTACTGTCTTCACAAATTCTACCTTGGCATTATTAGTGGAGACTGTGACTCTCAAATATCCAGAGCCACCAATTATATTGCCGCTTGTATATCCATATTCACCTTTTGTGTTAACTATATCGCCTGGGTGACTCGGTTGAGGAAGAGTTTGATAAACGACACCATCTAATTCTTGTTTGGCATAGAAATGATCATGACCTTTGAATACTGCATTTACTTTGTTATCGACTAATAACTGATGGATTGGTTTTGACCAGCCTGATCTGTTGATTGTAAATCCATAACTACCATCGAGATTATTACCACCCCATTCATATAGTTTGGCAAATTCGACTCCACCTCTACCCTGGCTATCCCCACCAACAAGTTGATGAATAAATACAAATTTATATTTACTATTACTTTTTTCTAATGTGTTTTTGAGCCAATCATATTGTGTCTTTCCCAGCGTCCATTTCCATCCATATGTGCCAGGCTTAGTGGTAGTGAAACTATATGGATCAAGAATGATAAATAAGGCATCGCTTTTGGTAAATGAATAATAATTTTTGTCAAACTGGCTTGGAAAATACTGGAGGCGTTGGGAGCGATTATTTGTTTCCCAACCGGCCTCGCCATCATGATTGCCACTTGCTAGATACAGGGGAATTGATGAACCCAATAGATCGAAATATTTTTTCATTAGTTGATAACGATTAGCAAAGCTTGTACTATTTTTGGCTGGCTGTTTGTCGAGCATAAACGTATCACCAAGATCAATGAGAAACGCTGGCTTGTCAGCGACTATGTTTTTCAATGTTTGGGAATAAACTGCCTCACTTGATTGCTCATCCATGTGGGGGTCAGCTTCAATGGCAAAACTAAAAGATTCTCCAGAACTAGCAGTTCGTAAACTATTGGGTATTTCGATAATATTTTTACTAAATACCCAAAATAATGAAATTCCGAGAATACCAAGAATTATTAATAGAATGGTTTTATTTGACTTCATAAGTATAGATTGATTGGCCGTTGTTGTTTTGGCCGGATTTAATATAGTCTACCTTGACCGAGTCAGGGGAAACTGTCACATCTAAGAACCCGGAGTTTGGAAGAGTATCACCTGCTTTATAGGCATCTTTATTGAATGCGGTGAAAGTATCATCGGCTGGATTGGGAACTTCTTGATAGATAACTCCATCGAGTTCTTGCTTTGCAAAAAGATGATCATGACCTTGAAAAAAGATAGTAACGCCGTTTTTGACCATCAATTGATGAATTGGTGTTCCCCAGCCTGGTCTCATTTTGTCGAATTCATATGTTCCGTTTGGACTATATCCTCCCCACTCGTAAAGCTTAGCCATCTCGACTCCACCACGACCAGTACCGAGAACATGGTGAGTAAAAACAAACTTGTATTTTGCTTTGCTTTCTTCCAAGGTTTTTTTGAACCATTGATACTGTGTCTCTCCCAAGGTATTGTTCCAGAGATTTTGTTGTTTCTTCTCATTTTTTGCTCCAGCGACATTGTCCGCAGCAGTTTCCGTGTGCCAATAGTAATCAATTACGACAAATAAAGCATCTCCGTGAGTAAATGAATAATAACCGTTTTCTGCGCCAGGGGAGGTGAAGTATTTGGCTCGTGCATTTTGGGCAAGTATGGCCGGATTGGTATTTGTTCCATCGAGTAAATATTTGGCTTCTTGTTCATGATTGCCATTTACCAGATAAATTGGAATGGTGAGGGCACTTAAATAATTCTTTTGGTTGAGATATACCGAATCAATGGCGCTTTGAGTGACATTGTTGCCTTCAATTTCTTTTTCGATGCTAAAGTCATCACCTAGTAGAAAGTAAAAATCGAGATTTGCTTTGTTTACATTTTGGAGGGTTGTTTTGTAAAGATCAGAATTAAACATTTTCCCAGGTCTTTCCGGGTGTGAATCTCCTTGAACTCCAAAAGAAAAGGTATCTCCGACAAGAAAAAAACTATTTCGATTTGCAATCCAATAATATGAAACTAAACATACTCCAACTAGTAATAAAAAAATGAGTATTATTGACTTATTTTTCATTGAGCCAGATTGTTACAAGCAGTTCGACAATACTGATAGTCTCCACAAGCTAATCCAGTCTCGGCTGACTCGCAACACTGTTTGCAGGTATTTTGATCACCGCTGGCTGTGCAGGTAGAATAATTTCCATCGCGACCAAGTTTTGAAGAAATTTCAAATGTTTTTATGACTGTATTTTTTGTGTAGTCATAGGTAGCAGCAAAATCTCGACAGGCCTTGCGGACAGAGTCATCGGCAGCCAAACAATCACAACAATCTTTACTTGATCCTAGATCTTTCGTATTTTCGATACATTGACTATAAGTGGAATATGTCACTTGAGTACCTGTTTGGCCGGTTGGTTTTGCTTGACCGTTAGTCTTTGGCTGTGCTGCCTGACTACCACCCTTGCTCTTTCCTTGACTGTTTGTTGGTGTTACTCCTTGGGTTACATTATTGTTATTCAAAACAGGAGCTGTCGAAGTTTTTTTTGTAAGTAGATTTCTTCCATACAAATCCCATGTTGCGCCTCCGAGAACAGCAACGAAGATAATACTTAAGATGCCAATAATTATTTTTTCTTTTTTGTTCATTTTATGTATATTTAATTATTGAAAAAGGAAGTCCGTATTGGCGACTGAAGGCATATTAATTTTTTCTGAGTAGAGGTATGCCGAAGTATCAGGACAAGTATAGCCATCAAGATTCTTAAGTTTTGTGAGAGCATCCTTTTGAGCTGTAGTTAAAGATTTGCCAACTTGGGCAAAAGCGGTGGCGTAGTAATAGGATATTTCACCATCCAGCTGACCATATTCTCTAGAGAGAGCAATTACTTTAGCTTCATCAATTACGCTTGTTGTTAAGATTTTTCGGAGTTCTGTAGAGATGGCTCTTCTTTTCTCGACGATTCCAGTGATTGCGTTTTTTTGAGTAGCAACAAGGTTAGTAATAATTGGTTTTTGAGTTGCACTTAAGGCACTGATAAAGGCTTGACCTTGATCTCCTGTAATTGATTCATCAATCGTATAGCCGGCATTGCCTATGGCTGGAGCATCTTTGATATAAAAACCACCAAAGTAATCGGCTTGTCTCTCCGGACAAAAATAAGTATCAGCTTCAACATTGCCGGCGTACCAGCCAAACATTTCACTTGCATAAGTCATCATTAAGACAGATTCGTCTCGAGTTAAGTTCACTTTATCTACTTGATCAGGAAGTATCGCCCATGAGGCAAAACCACCTTTAACCATAGTGTCGAAGTATGTTTTTTGTTGAGTTGTAAATGACTTGATTATTTCTCCAAATAGCTGTGCTCTTTGAAGACTAATCTTGGCATCTATTTCATATATGTCTGCGGAGTATTGCATAATGGCAGACTTGCTTAAACCGGTTGTTCCTGTTGGAATACTACCCGTAAGCTGGCGTCTAAAAGCAACCATCAGAGGAAATCTTTTGTAAGCGAATTCATTGACTAAGCTTGTTTGTGATTTGGCAAGTGCAGTCATCTTTGCCTTCTGGGTAGCGTTTAGGGTATAAAGCACATTATTAGCCGAGTTGGTTACGAAATCCGTGTCATGACCTTTTCCGTTTGCTGTCAAATCTCTTAAATATTGAAAACCAAAATAATCCGAAACCTTGCCTGGAGGTAGGAATGAGTCTGAACAAGTGTTGCCTGTTAAAAATCCAAGGCCATCAAAAGCTAGTGTATTTAGCTGAGCCTGATCGGAGATAGCTTGATCGATACTATAGCCACTTCCTGCGTTCCCCGTAGGATTCTGACTTTTTACCTGACCACTTCCGGTGGCTTGTGGACCACCATTAGAGTCATTTTTACAGGCTAGTACACCAGGTTTGTCGTCACATGTTCCTTTGGCAATAATTTCCCTGTCTGTGAATTCACACGCATCTCCAATTGCCTTACCTGTGCAAGCAACTATTGCGGCCTCTGGTGGCATATTGCCGGAATTATTTTCTGATGTAATTTGGTTTTTTCTCGATAGATACCAATAACCTCCTGTAATAATAATTGCCGTGACTAGTATGCCGGAAATTAAATATATTGGTTTGATGGATATTTTTTTTGCTAGATTGACTGTCTTACTAACAAAGGTTGTTTTTTGAGTATTTTGATCCTTTGGAATATCCGTATTAACTAATGGTTTATTAGGTTCAACAGGAATTATATTTTCGTTCATATTACTAGATTATCAAATGATAACTTGGAAAATGCTTAGAATATTTAAGATCTTTTGAGGGGCAAATTGATAACAAAAGTAGTGCCCATATTTATTGTACTTTCAACCAGGATTTGACCATGATGCTGTTTAATTATTTCATTTACGATTGAAAGACCAAGACCGTAGCCTTTTGTAATTGTCTTTGATCGCGAATTATCAGCGCGATAAAAACGCTCAAATATTTTATTAAAATCGTTTTTTTCTATTCCGATACCAGTGTCTTTAATGGTAAATGTTAAATGATTATTATTTGACGTTAAGTTTATATATATTTTCCCTTTGTCTTTGTTGTACTTAATTGAATTTTCAAGTAGATTATCAACCATCTCTCTTAAGGCTTCTTCGTTTCCTACTAATACAACTTGTTCCAGCTGATGTTTAATTGAAATCTTTTTCTTGTCAGCTTGTTTTGTAAACCGAGATACACTATCTAAAATGATTTTGTCTAACCTTACCTCTTGAAAAGAATTTCTATCGATATCATTACTAAATTTTTCGACCAGTAACAAACTGTTTGCTAATTTTTCCAATGTGTTCACGTCTTCCAAATTACTTTCAAGAAGATCCTTAATTTTTTTGTAAGGAATTGGACCCATCATCAAGGTGACCTCTAAGGCGGTTTTGAGATTGGCGAGAGGAGTACGTAATTCATGAGAAGCACTAGCAACAAAAATTTTCTGGTCTTCTAGCATCTTTTCAATTGGCTTTAATGTCTTTCCTGCTAGAAGATATGATGCACTCGCCGAAACACCGAGAACAATCAGATTGGCAAGGAAAAGAGATAAAAGCAACTGGTTTCGGGAGATTATGTAATCTTCTCTAATATTATCGTCCAGTGGTGGATCAACTAGCTCTCTTTGAAGATCTTTCGGGTCCGGTAATGGTTTTGGCAACTCAATCCTTAGTCTGTCGGCGACTATTTTTTGTTGTTCTCTTCTCGCCCCTCTTAGTAACTCAGAATTTAAAGAAGTATAGACAACAATGCTAAATATGAAAGCGACAATCATAAGTATCACGAGATACCATGCTGTTAGTTGGACTCTAGCTCTGGTGAAATTATTTTTCATTGTTATCAACTTTATATCCAAAACCTCTGATCGTTTGTATTATTGATTTTGATTTTGGAAATGGTTTGTCAATTTTTTCTCGAAGATAATTTATGTATACTTCAACAGTGTTTGGGAGAACATCATCTTCATAGCTCCATACATTTTGTATTATTTCGTCTTTTGATTTCACTTTACCTTTGTGTTTTAATAAAAACTCCAACAACGAATACTCCCTTTTTGAGAGAGTAATCTTTTTTTTGTTTCTACTTACTTCGTGTCTAATTGTGTCAACAATCAAATTACTTTGTTGAAGCACTCCTTCTGTTTGAGTTAGAGGTCTTCGTGACAACGCCCTAATTCTAGCTACTAGCTCAGCAAAAACAAATGGTTTGACAAGATAGTCATCTGCGCCCGCGTTTAAACACTCCACCTTGTCACCTGTTGCACCTTTGGCTGTTAGTATCAGAATTGGAGTGTGTATATGTTCTTTATCTCGTAAAATATGAATTATTTCAATTCCTGATAGTTTTGGAAGCATGAGATCTATTACCAATACATCGTATTTTTCTGTAGTAGCAAGATCCAAACCAGCTTCCCCATCAAACGCCAAGTCGACAGCCCAAGACTCTATCTCGAGACCTGTTTTGATAAACTGGGCAATTTTATGCTCGTCTTCAATGACTAATACCCTCATTATTGATATTGTATAGCTTCAAAGCTTAAGTATTGCTTAAAAAGCAAAATCTTTCTCTTCAATATTATCTTTACTACCAATATTTATCTCTTGGTCTAACTCCTTCAATTCATTATCTAAGTCGTTGTCTGCATTTGTGACAATACTATTGGTTTCTTCAGTAGTTTTTTCAGGACTGGATATATCCGATTGAGTTTCCACATTCTTAACTTTTCCTGACTCAATATTTGGTTTGATAAATATATATCCTGAGATGAACAACCCTAAAATTATTAAAATAATTAGTATTTTATTCATATTTTTGTTATTTTGTGCTTTTAAATTGGTCTCTTAGACTGGCAATGTCTGGCTTGACCGTTGCCTTAACAAAGTTCCAAAAATCAGTATTGGCGCTGTTCAGTACTTCTCTTTGAGCTTTCATTTCAGTCACTGAAGCTTTGTAAGCTCCGTCTGAGTCTCCACACGCTAGATCTTTAGTAGCAGAAACTTTTGTTTTTAATGATGAGTATGCAGATTGCCATGCGTTCATCTTCTCTGTTAGAGATGTGAGATCTGCCTTGAGTTTTTCTGAACCGAGACCCTTATCTTCTACTTTGGTGATTATCTCGTTTAAACGGTCAATAACTGATTGGTGTCTTTTTCCAATTGACTCGTTTGTGGTGAGCTTTGTGTAGAGATCGTTTACTTTTGAGGTAATTCGAGTGCATCGAACCTCCTTCGTTTCGCTATTCACACCTCCTAGATTTTCAGCAAAGACAGAAGTAGCTGAAAGGTTTAATAGTAACCCGCCTGCGATAACTGCAGAAGTGATAATAGTTTTTTTGTTCATATTCTTTCTTTTGATAATTATTAACAATATGGTTGATAATAAAGCCTGTTGGCTTAGAAGATGCTTGGAATTTTTCCGACTGTTTTTCGGCTCTGTCGGCTTCTGTAGAAAATGAGGCTGTGGTGAGAATCCTTGCTCGGCAACCAAGTTGGACGCTATCAGACCGTGATGCCTAAAATCGGTTGATGCGTCCCAGAGAAGCTCATTTCGTAATTGGAAGTCTCGGACCGTACGCTCGTTGTTCAGCTATTTCTTTATTTTGGAGGAGACAAACTTTCTGTTGTGGAGATAAAGTTGGTAGTTAAAAAGTTGTATTAGTTGACGTTTTCTCACAGGATCTCCACTCTTGAGTACATGCCTCGCATAATCCCTGACGTCCATTATTTTCTCATCTGGGTCAATGTCTTGTCTTAACAGGACATCATCTCTAACCTTTCGGTATTCATCCATTCCTTCGCGGATTTCTTTTGACAAGTTTAAGATTTGTGGGTGGGCTATGTAGGTAAAATTGATATACCTTAATAGCTCCATCGACAAACCTTCTTCGCTGATGTAATCTTCTCGGCAATCGTAATCTACCTGTCGACTGCAATGATAGTAAATGTGATATTTATCCTCTCGATATTTTCTTTTTCTTAACTTGTCTTCCCCAATTACATTCGAGCCACAGTTGGCACATTTGAACAAGCCTTTGAAGATGAACATTTTACTTCCCCATTTTGATTTTGCCGGAACTATCAGATGTTTTTGGACAATGTCGAACACTTCTTTGGTTATTAATGGTTGATAGGAACCCTTGTACCAACCACCACTTCCGACAGGATACTCAAATTCCCCATAGTAGAAAGGATTTTTTAACATTAGGTAGACTTGACTAAGGCTAACTGCTGAACCAGATTTATTTGTAAATCCTTTTTCTTCCAACCATTTTTTAAGTTTCCGTCCTGAAGTTCCTTCAGTAGCAACCTTTTGAAACGCCTCGGCAACGAGTGGAGCTCTATCAGGATCGATAATAATATCCTTCGTTCCGTTAAAGGCTCTATTGAAATACCCAAGAGGTGCCATCCCTGGTCGAAATCCCATCTCACATTTTGCTCGAATACCTCTTTTGACGTTTAGCCCTTTTTGATCGTTTTCCAATTTTGCTTGAGAACAAAGGATCATCAACAGAAACTTCTCGTTCGGATTATTCGAAAACATTTGGGAGAATGTCTTAATTTGAACAAGTTTCCCTTGATCCATCAAATCTACTATTATTCCCAAGTCTCCTGCATTACGACTTAATCTGTCTGGAGCCCAAGTCAGTATCCCTGTGAACTTCCCGGCACCGATATCATCCAGTAGCCCCATGAATACCGGCCTCTTACTTGATATTTTGGCTGAATGGCTTTCTCTGCGAATTTCTTTTACAAATAGTCCCTCTCTTTTGGCAATCTCACCCATTTCTTTAACCTGAGATTCAATTGACATGGCTTGTCTTTCATCGTCTTCACTCGACTTTCTTGCGTAAAGGCAGTAAACAATTTCTTTTTGTGGTTCTATTGCGGTTCTCTGTTCCATCTATTGGTATCCATTAGTATGGTCAAGGATACCGCAAGGTTTGTGTAAGTCTAGTCCAAAGATTAAATTTAGTTAGTTGGATTTTCTCGCGAATCTTCGGATACACGCTCTATAAACTGCCTTAGTCTCTCTAATTCGGCATCCATCTCTTCGGAATCTTTATTCTTTTTGTATCTACCGATAGAGTTAATAAGAGTTCCCGCTACGCCAATTGGTATTAAACCCTTAAAAACAAGCAATAAAACCGACGCAATCATGCTTTGTTTGTTTATTCCTTTAATACTTTGCTCGATTCCCGCCTGTTCGTTTGGTGATAATAATATTCGCCTTTGGGTATAGCTTGAGTGATGATTGTTGAGCCAATAATAGATAGAGGTAGGATGCCTATCTTTTATTAAACCTATTAGCTGTGACTCAGCCAAATCATTTATAAAATCGACTCCGTCCTTTAAGGCATTATTAGTTTTCTCCTTAAAGTCTGCATCATCCTCTCGCCAACGATAGTAGCTGGCACGGCTTATTCCTGCTTTTTGGCATGCCACCTGTACTATTGGAGTGGTCTTTAATTGTTCAACTATACTATCCCTGTCTTTCATGGAGTATTCCTTTTAATCCGGTAAGGTTTTCCCAACGTTTTTTGATTACTTCTGCATATATGGGTGATTTTTCCATGATGTAGCATCTTCGTTTCATTTTGGTGGCTGCAATTAAGGTTGATCCACTACCTCCAAAGGGTTCGATGATGAGATCACCTCGTTTTGTAAGGACTTTGATATATGGAATCAATATCTCCGTGGGCTTTGTACCAAATACAACTCCTTGTCCGGAATGTTTCTCATCCGAAGCGTTGAACTCGATGAAATCTGTAGGTTGGGTTTTCTTACCTTTCTCGTAGCCTTCCCACTGTGGTTTGCCAGAGATGGCGTACAGGGCTGTTTCGTATTCTTGTTGAAGTCCATCTTGTTCCTCCTCATTGTTGTACTCAATATCAGAATCTTGTGATGCCCCAACCATGGCAATGTCGTGTTTGGAAAAGAATTTGTATTTGGCAGAGAAACCTTGGTGTCTGTTGGGTAAATGCCAGACGATCATGTTTTTCACCTTCCAATGTTTTTCCATCTCACCCCAGATGGTTCTTAAGTTCTTCCAGTTTTCGTAAACAATGATGGAAAAGTGTTCTTTTTGAATCTGTGAGACGTTTTCCATCCATTTTTCCGTGAAGTCGGGCGGAAGACTTTCGGTTTCCAGGTATCTTCTGTCCCTTTTGGCTCCGAATCCTGTAACTGCTTTTCCGTGCTTGGTTTTTCCATTTAAATAATCCAAAATATATGGCGGATCGGTGAAACACATATCCGCTTTTTCTCCATCCATCATTTTTTGGATATCCTCAATTGCAGTCGAGTCGCCACACATAAGTCGACTTCCATTAAGCTCGTATATTTCTCCTTTCTTGATATTAATTTCCGTAATATCTAACTTCTTGAGTTCTTTCTGAAGGTCAAACTGTTCGGGAATGTCCACGACATCAAATATCTGGTCCAGTTCTTCGCTTGAAAATCCAATATTGTTTAGGATTGACGGATCATACGTCGCCAACATATCCCAATCCCATTCGCCGATATTTTTATTTAATCGAAGATTTAGCTCTTTCTCAACCTCAAGATCGGGAATATTGACATAAACTGCCGGTATAGTTTCGATTCCAAGCTCTTTTGCGATCTCTAGTCGGAAATGCCCGCCAATGACAATGTTTTTCCTTTCCGGAGCTTCATTGACAATAATGGGATCAACCAGACCAAATTTTGTAATACTTTCTTTAAGCTGGTCTGCCGCGTTTTTATCGTGCTTCCTGGGATTATAAACCGCAGGGTTTAAATCGCTTACTTTGATATATGTGACGGAAATATCCCGTCGGAGTTGTTTTTGCATATGCTTTACGTGGCTATTGCCACAAAAACTATGTTAATAATCAACTCCTAGACTGAGATATTTTTCGTCTAGGCCACATAGGTGATGTTTATCACCATTTGCCTTTCGGTAGCTCTTGCGAGCCTACTGTTATGCTCGGAATTATGTTGACCATACCCTGACACTTCAGTAATTTTCCTATCCCACTACTTTAATTATATAGATTTTTGTTGAATTTTTCTTCCAACCAAAATAGAACATTATATTCTTCAGTTTATCTGCAATAGTAGACTCGTCACGTTTTCCTGCAATCGTTAATACTTCTTCCTTATCAGATTTTGACAACTGCTTTCTTTTTTATTCCCAATATTTTATTAACTGACACGGTCTACTTAGGTTGGGCGCTTGGGGTGGCCATGAATCTTCCAAGAGAAATCGACTGAGCTGTAATACTACCGTTGGTGTTTTGTGTACCAATGGCCATGACATCATCTCCTGTTTTTAAATCGGTGATGGAAGCTTCCTGAGTTTTGTTTATTTTGGTCTGGGCGGAAATAATGATTATCTTATTACTTCCATCAGCCGACTGAATGGTAATACTAGTAGCATCTTGACTGATAATTTTGCCCGAAACTGGGGCATTGCCTCTTATAGCACCATTTCTTTGACCGACTCCGTTTTGTAGAGTTGTTCCATTCGCCTGTCTATTCACGCCTCGCATAAACTGTGAGGTCGTCTTTGATTTTTGATAGGTAAGACCCCCGAAGAACCCCAATGCCAGAGTAAGTATGCCGGTGATAACCGAGATTATGATTGTTTTATTCATAGTTTTGTTTATAGATTATTAACCTGAATATTGGCTGAAGGTTATTCGTATCTTAGTGCCTCAATTGGCTGGAGATTTGAAGCACGTCTGGCCGGATACCAACCGAAGACAATACCAATAGCTGCCGAAACAAAGAAAGCTAAGGCAATTGATTCAATAGAAATATAGAATGAAGAGGAATTAAATTTTGCGTAGATCAGCGAAGCAAGAATGCCAAAAATTATTCCTAATATACCTCCAACAAAAGTAAGAATAACCGATTCGGCAAGAAATTGAGTGATAATAGTCTTTTTCTTGGCACCCAAGGCTTTACGCAATCCAATTTCGCGAGTTCTTTCGGTAACGGTGACCAGCATGATGTTCATAATGCCGATTCCGCCAACTAACAGAGAAATGGCCGCGATGCCGGTAAGTAGGGAAGTAAAGGTACCCGTGACCGCCGAAGCGGTGCTAAGTATGTCTTCTTGGGACATAATAGAAAAATCTGCAAGAGTTGGATCGGTAAGTTTGTGGCGTTCTAATAATAAATATCCGACTTCGTTTCTGGCTTGATTCATAACATTAGCATTTATTGCTTCTATTGCTATAGAGGAAAGATTTTTGGCTCCAAAAAGGAGTTTTTGGGCTGTAGAAAGAGGAACATATATAAGATCGTCTTGGTTCATTCCGGAACCACCCTTCGAAGTTGTTACACCAACAATAGTAAAGTTTTGACTACCAATCCTTAACGACTGACCAACGGGATTGGCATTCTCGCCAAACAAATCGGTAACCACGGTTGGTCCCAACACAGCTACTCTGGTAGTCGAAGCGACATCTCTTTCGGTGATGAAGGTGCCGCTCGCCATAGTAACACTATGTACCGACAGGTATGCCGGAGTGGCGCCAATTATCGAAGTGTTGGTATTACTTTTTCCGGTAACCACTTGTGACCTTCCTTGATATTCAGGAGAAACGTTCTTGACGGTCGTTATCGCCGGAGATGTTTTGACAGCCTCGGCATCAGCATTGGTAAGAGTGGTTCCGCCGCCGGCAGCACCACGAACAGCACCATTTCTTTGACGACTGGGAGATACGGTTAACAAGTTTGATCCAAGGGACTGAATCCTTGACTGAACTGCTTTTTGACTTGATTGACCTAGGGAGACAAGAGCAATAACGGAGCCAATACCAATAACAATTCCTAGAATTGCAAGGCCTGTACGAAGTTTGTTTAGTCTTAGAGTGCCGACACTTTCGATGAGTTGTTCCGTTAATTCCATATTATTTAATTTTGTGACGACGCTGTGTATGGCTAATTGTGTCGCTAACAATTTTTCCATCGCGGATAAGGATAATTCTTTTGGCGTGCTCGGCGATATCTGGTTCATGAGTAATCATGACGATAGTATGACCTTTGTCATTTAGATCTTGAAATATATCCATTATTTCTTCGGCCTGGGCAGAGGCGATATTACCAGTGGGCTCATCGGCAAGAAGGAGGGCGGGATCCATAACTAATGATCTAGCTATGGCTACACGTTGTTGTTGACCGCCAGAGATTTGGTTGCTGGTGTGAAACAGACGATCGCCAAGACCAACCATTTCAAGAAGTTGTTTGGCTTTGGCTTCTCTTTTTTCTTTGGGTACTCCGCCATAAGCCATGGGTAGCATAACGTTTTTTAATGTCGTTGTTCGAGGAAGAAGATTAAATGCTTGAAAAATGAAGCCAATTTTTCGATTTCGAATATCTGACAATTGGTCGTCATTTAACTTTTCTACATTTTCACCATCAAGAATATACTCACCTTTTGTGGGCTTATCTAGTGCTCCCAATATATGCATTAAAGTGGATTTGCCTGATCCTGATGGACCCATGATGGCGACAAACTCTCCTTTATTTATTTTGAATGAAACATTGTCAACGGCTTTTGTCTCGACGATATCTGTCTTGTAAATCTTGGAAAGGTGTTTCGCCTCAATAATCGTGTTATTCATACGTTTAGAAACCTTGTCTACCCTGGAATCCCCCTCCTAATCCTCCTGCACCACCGAATGGAGAGCTACTTTCAGAGTTCCTGGTGGTAGTGGTATTTGAAGAGGCATTGGAGATGGTTGAGGTAATGACAACATCGCCTTCAGAGAGGCCAGATTTTATTTCTGTTTGAGTGTCGTTTGAGTTTCCAATTTCAACAGGCACATCTGATATTTTGCCATCTTTTTGGACTTGAACATAGGAGCCGTTGGTCGATGACTGGATTGCACTGGATGGCACCAACAAGACATCTGTTTTTGTTGAAGTAATAATATTGGCACTAACAGCCATATTTGTAAATATGTTTAGAGTAGTTTTGTCCAGAAGAATAGTGGCAGAGTAAGAAGTAACTCCTTGACTAACACTACCGCTAGTATTTACCGCAAGTACTGTTCCCGTGAGACTGTTATCTGGGAATGCATCTAGGGTCAGAGTAACTTTTTGGCTGGAAAGTATAGAGGTAACATCAACTTCCGTGAGAGAAACTGTTGCCTGATATTGACCAAGTGGATTTTTTATGGCGCCAATTTTTTGGGATGAAACCGAAACTGAGTTGCTGGTGCTGTCTGTTCCCGAACTTACAGTAATTGATGCGGATGCGGCATTGCCAACAGTTACTCCGGGAGCAAGGGTAAGATTGTTTAATATTCCTGATGCGGGTGCGATTACTGTGCGACTGACTTGCTGATAGCTTCTGTATGCGGCACTGGCTTTGGCATTGGCAAGAGCAATGTTGGTATTTGATATCGAGCTATTGGTTATGGCGGCATTATTGGCAGCAATTGCCTCTTCATACTGTTTATCAACAATAAGTAGTTCATTCTCTGTATAAGGATTTTTTGTGGCCGGATTCCACCCTCCAGAATGGGCATCGCGTTTGGCAGACTCGGCGTTCTTTAAGTCATCTTTTTTTTGTAACATCGTGATATTGTCGGTTTCTTTTTGTGTCAGCGCATTTTTGACGTTTACAAGAGCTTCTTGATAGTTATTCCAAGCTGTCGTTTGGGTTTCTTGGCCGACATCGTCAAGCGATAACTCTGCCAATTTTTGACCTTTGACCACCGTGTCGCCATTTTTGACAAAAACTTTATTTACTGTGCCACTAGCACCCGTAGTGATATATGTGGTGTCTCCTGAAGTGATGGTGCCTGACGCAGAAATGGTGGACATTAGGGTGCCTTTTTCGACTGTGGCTGTTTGATAGGTAACCTTACTCGATCCGGAAAATATTTTAGTGACTGCAAATAATACCAAACCAAGAACGATACAAGGTATGATGATTTTTGTAACGATAGGTAGTTGGAGATATCTTTGTTTTAGGTTCATTTTTTGTATTTTATGTGGGTAATCTGAATACTAGCTGAAATGTTGGGGTAGAGTAACAGTAAATGTGCTTCCGTGTCCGAAACGACTTTTTACTTTTATTTCTCCATGGTGCTTCTCAACAATCATCTTAGCTATGGAAAGGCCTAGGCCAAAACCTGATGCTTTTGATTTTGAACGAGAGGGGTCAGCTCGATAGAAACGATCAAAGATGAAGGGTAGATCTTTTTGTCTGATTCCTTGACCATGATCGGTGACCGAGAAAGATAATGTCTTATTTGTCTTGGCAGTTTTAATTAATATTGTTTTATTAGACGAGCTGTATTTGATTGCATTCTCGAGAAGAATAGTGATAAGACTTTCAATTTTTTCTTTATCTCCATGAAAATTTATATTTATGAGGTTTTTTTTGATGATTATTTTTTTACTGTTTGCTTGGGGAAGAATCTTTCTGACTGCTGATTCCATAACATTTAATATCGAAATGTTTTCAATGATGGAGCTTCCATTTTGTTCTTTGTTTTTAGACAAATTGATTAACGACTCTGATAAATACTGAAGTCGATCAACATCGGCAATGTTATCTTTGATGAGCTTTTTAGCATCCACAAGAGTAAGTTTTTTGTCCATTAGGGCAACTTCCATGGCAGATTTAAGGGAAGTTATGGGTGTTTTTAGCTCATGCGATGAATCTGAAATAAAGCGGTCTTGATCTTCTATCATTTCTTTAATTGGGCGAAGTGTTTTTCCGGCAAGAAAATATCCAAAACCACCGGAAAATATTATGATTATGCTATTTATAATTAATATGTTTGAAAGAAGATGTTTTTGAGTTTCTGCCACGAGATCGGGGTCGGTAAGGAATGATTGCGAAACGAATAAAGTATCTGGGCGATACTGTCTTTCGAATCTGGTTCTTTGGGCTCTGGCAAATCTTTTAACTTCAATCATTTGAACATTGAATATCACAGCACTGAAGGTGAAACTTATTAACATAATGATGAGTAGATACCATACGGTTAGTTTTAGCCGAGCTTTTTCAAACATATTAGTTTTCTATTTTGTAGCCGAAACCTCTAATGGTTTTAAGTAGAAGTTTTTTGTTTTTAAACGGTGTCTCGATTTTTTGTCTAAGTTTTCTGATATAGACTTCTACCGTATTTGGAAGAACATCATCGTCATAGTTCCATACATGACTTATGATTTGTTCTTTGGAAATGATTTTTCCAGAATGACGCATAAGATACTCGAGAAGTGAATATTCTTTACCGGAAAGGGAGATTTCTCTACCCCCCCTTTCAACTAAATAGCTTATTGTATCTAGTTCGAGGTCACCCGTTTTAAGTACTGGGTTTTGACTTCCTGAAGGGCGGCGTATCAGAGCACGGACTCTAGCCAGTAGTTCCTCAAAAGAAAATGGCTTGGTGAGATAGTCATCGGCTCCTGAATTTAAACCCAGTATTTTATCTTCCGTCTGACTTTTGGCAGTAAGAACTAAAATCGGGGTGTGAATACTATCTTGACGAAGTTTTTTACAGATATTAATGCCGTCGATTCCGGGAAGCATAAGATCAAGAATAAGACAATCGTATTCTTCGGTGGTGGCGAGATCTAAACCGTCACGTCCGTCAAAGGCTAGGTCTACAGCATATTTTTCAAGCTCGAGACCCTTTTTTATAGTTGTGCCTATTCGATGTTCGTCTTCAACCACTAATATTCTCATAAAGCCACATTATACCCCTTACCTGAAATTTTGCTGAATTTTACATCTTACCTTTTTATACTGTCTTATTTGTCTTATATAGCCTTAAAATGAGACAGTCGTTATAGCGATGTTAAGGTCCGTGACCGTGCCGCTCAACACCCTGAGTGGCAAATTGATCGTCCCCTTAAATAGCAATTATTGTTTAAAAAATATCTTCCGGTGGTAAAAATTCTTCACCGTTTAATTCTTTTGGCTTGTATTCTGTTTTTAGCCAAAGAATATAATCACAACCGGTAGCCTGTTTGGCTTCCCTATCCCAACCAGAAGTCGAACATTTTTTCATTTTCTTTCCGGCGGCGGTGGTGTAAAGAACTAAGAGTTCGCCACATTTAGGACATTTTTCGTCGAGCTTTTCCGTTGTACCGTTTATCCACTCGATATAATCACAACCTGTGGCTTTCTTTTCTTCTTTGTCCCAACCTCCGGCGCTACATTTCTTCATTTTTTTGCCAAAACGGGTAACTTGAAGAACTAATGGTTTGCCGCATTTGGGACATTTTTCATCAAGAGTTTGGGGCTCTATTTCAAGCCATTTGACATAATCACAACCATCTGTTTTGTGAGTTTCGGTGTTCCAGACACCGGTTGAACAACGTCGAAGTTTTCTTCCGGTAGGAGTTTCATTAATATCTGATAAGGGGGCACCACATTTGGGACATTTTTCTTCTTCCATGGATATTAGGTTAACACATCGAAAGTATAATTAATATAGGAATTATGTGGATTCTCAACAATGAATAGTTAAGAGAGATCTTTGAGAATTTGCTTGACCATTTTATTGGCAGCTACACGAATATCCTCCTCGATATCCGGACCAATGTGTTTTTTGAGATAAGCGATTAACTCAGGGTCATAAGGTCTTTCATGAACTTGAGATAAAAAAGTGTCATGGTGTTTTTGGTTTAGTTTTTCAAGAATATGATCGATAATTCCTTGATATAAAATGTCATCGACCAACTGAAGAGCTTTTCCTTTTTGGTTTTCCTCTTCGGGCTTATTATTGATCAATTCAATGATTTCTGTTTTGATTACTAAGTGGTCGAAAAATAATGGTGCCATATATTTTAATAATTTACCGGGCCAAGAGGAATTTTGTTCTCCGGGTCATCAATAAATAACAATAGAACAAGACCTTTCCGGGGGCCTTTGTTTAAATCCAAGTATTGCATGGTTTCGGGAGAGCCACCAAATTGTTTACCTGTCCAGTCTGCCGGTCCGGCATCACCAACGACACAGACAACTGCCTGACCATTGACCGGATTTATAACAAGCATTTTACGAAATTTGTACCAATCCCAAAGTTGACGATAATCTCTGTTCCAGTTTTCGAGATACAAAGTTTGAACTACACAATAATATTTTTCTTGAAGATAGATTTTTGTGGAAAAATTTTGCGAGTCTTTTGTAAAATAACCAAAAGCACCAAGTCCCGGTGCCATACCTGCCTCTTGAATCTCATCGTGTTCCGGTAGAGAGTCTCCCGGATAACGTTTGAGATGTTGCTCAAATCCAATATAACCAACGTGGTGATTAAGCGATTGACCTTCAAGGACGGCTTTAACCGGAATGTTGGTATTTTCGGAAATAAGGGATTCAATTTTAATGGCTTGATCTTCTGTAAGTTTGGCTGGTTGGTGTGGAATAATTTCTTGAAGATTTCCCAGAACTTTTTGTTTATTAGATAAAATCGATTTTATCGGTTCGGAAACTTCGGTAGGGATTGAGGCCATTGGAGGCATAGGCATCGCCAATAGGCTACCGACAAGACCGGCACCAGCAAGAAGACGACTTGATTTTTGACGAAGTTCAAAAGCCAGTAAAGTCGTTTTGGTAAAAAATTTCTTTGCTGAAGGGTTTTTGAGTATCTTGTTCCTAAGTTTATTTGATCTCTTCTCAAGTTTGGCAATTGAATTTTGAAGATTGTTTTCGGGCATAAGTTATGAAAATATCGAGCTTAACCGTTTGAGAGTTTCTTCTTTTCCAAGAATGACGAAGCAATCAAAAAGGGGTGGGGTAACGGTACGACCGGAGATGGCAACTCGAAGGGACATAAAAGCTTCTCGTGGTGATAGCCCTGAATCTTTTTGAGCGGTAGCAAATTCTTCATGAAGATTGCACGATGAAAATTCCTTGGTGTTTTCCAACAAATTAATTGCTTTTTGAAACCACTTATTTGTTTCTTCTTCCGAGCGAGATGATTGTTCAAGAACTAATTTTTTGTCAACAATAGGAGTGGAAAAAAAATATTCTGCTCCAGGAACAAAATCTTTTAGAGTAAATAATCTTTCTTTGGCGATATCTATAATACTGATCGTTTTGGCTTTATCTTTTTGCCAATCTTCGGGAATAAAAGTCTTTAATCTATTAAAGAGATCTTCCGAACTTAGTTTTTTTATCCACTGACTATTAAGATAATTTAATTTTTGAATATCAAAAATGGCGTTTTGTCTTTGAATTTTATTTTCGTCAAAAACCTTAACCATTTCTTCCAACGTGAGTAATTCGGAGTTGTCTTTGTAAGAGAACCCTAAGTAAAAAAGAAAGTTGTTGATGGCTTCAGGTAAGTATCCGTCGGCGGCGTATTCAAGTACTGATTTGGCACCATGACGTTTGGATAGTTTACTTTTATCCGGACCAAGAAGAAGCGGAACATGGGCAAGAATGGGTGGCTTGTAACCTAAAGCTTCATAAAGAAAAAGATGAACCGGAGTAGACATCATCCACTCAACCCCGCGGATTACGTGGCTGATCTTCATCAAATAATCATCAACAACAACAGCTAGGTGGTAGGTAGGAATACTATTAGTTTTCATCAAAACTTTGTCATCACATTCATTGTTTGGAAGACTTAATTTTCCTTGAACTAAATCATGCCAAGTAGAAAAACCAGTTTCAGGGAGCTTGACTCTAATGACAAAGGGAGCACCGGAGTCTAATTGTGTTTTTACTTCTTCTGGAGTTAAGTGACGACAATGACGATCATATTTAGCAAAAGGATTATTCTTGTGAAGCTCTTCAAGACGTTCTTCCGAACAAAAACAATAATAAGCAGCTCCAATATTAACTAGTTCTTGTGCATATTTTTGATAAATGGCAAGTCTTTGAGTTTGGATATAAGGACCATAAGAACCACCAACAACAGGATCTTCGTCGGGAATCAACCCTAAAAACTGATGAATTTGATATATCTTATCAACGGCACCAGGAACTAAACGTTTTTGGTCGGTGTCTTCGATACGCAGAATGAACTCTCCACTATATTTTTTGGCGAGTAAATAATCAAAAAGAGCAGTTCTCGTGTTGCCAATATGAGGAATACCTGTTGGTGAAGGAGCTATTCTGGTTCTTACGTGCGTATCAGACATAGAGATAGTATACTTTATTTAGTATATGGCGACACTAACAGAGGCATCAATAACAGCAAGAAAGGTGATTAAATTTGGAGCAATTGGGTTTGTAGGAATTACCATACTTTGGTACTTGGGAGTAGCTGCAGTTAAATATTATCAATTGATGAATCCCCCTGCTCTACCCGACCCAACTGTTGACTTTGGAAAGTTACCAAAAATAAATTTTCCGGCGAGTGATAATAGGCCAAAGTTGATCCTGGAATTACCGACAGGAGGAATTCCCGTGTTTGTCGATAGAATGAGAGTTTATTCCCAACCAATTAACAAAAGTAGTTTCACCGACACCGAAAAAGCTGTTGAAATGGCAGCAGCACTTGGGTTTTTGTTTAAACCTGATCAAAAGACTGAATCAAACTACGTATGGACAAACCAAGACCAATTGAATTCTAAATTGGATATGAATATTATTAGTGGTCATTTTACTCTTTCTAGACAATGGCAAAATAACCCTGCCTTGGCATCAATGGCGAGTTTTAGTTCTGACAAAGCAGTAATCATGGACACCGAAAATTATTTAAGTAGAGTTGGTTTGTTGAGCTCAGATATTGTTGGTGTTGAAAAATTAACTTATTACAAGGACGATGGTGGAAAATTGGGCAATGCTTTGTCTTTATCTGATGCAGATTTTGTCCAAATAGATCTTTTTAGAAAAAATATGGATGAAATTGACCCTGAAAGTAAAACAAAGGAAGTAAAAGCTAGTTATCCTTTTTATAGAAGCGACCCCAACTTGGGTTTGTTGAGAGTTGTTGTGTCCGGGTCAAAAAATTTAAGTGAAAAGATTATTAATATGCAATATGGATATAACAAGATTGTTTATAGCGAAAACGGAACATACCCAATTAAGACCGGGGAGGAGGCTTGGAGGGAACTAGAAGGAGGTAGTGGTTTTGTGTTTTTGGGTGAAGCAATATCTCCAGAAGTTAAAATTAGAAGAATTTTCTTAGGCTATTTTGATGCCGATTCCAGTACCGGATATGCCATGCCAATTTATATTTTCCTTGGCGACCAAGGGTTCACTGCATATGTATCCGCCGTGCAAAATGCATGGATAAAAAACTGAGGTTATTCCCAAGAATAATTGGTATATATCCAATCGAAAATTAATTCTGCTTCTTTAAAACGATCTTTACTATTTAGGAGAGAAATAATGATTGGATGATTGTCTTTTTCGGCGAGGACAATTAAACACTCTCCCGCTTCCGGAGTCCACCCGGTTTTCACTCCATAAATTCCTGGTTTACCGAGAAGCAGATTGGTGGTTTCCAATGGGTAGATATTTCCCTTTAAACTTTTGACTGTAATTTTTTGAGTGGAAACAATGGAGGAAAATTGAGGTCTTGATAGAGCAGCTTTTGCTAACATGGTGATGTCATAGGGTGTAGTGTAATGATTGGGACTTTCTACCCCTGAAACATTAGCGAAATGTGTGTTTTGAAGCCCCATTTCGATACTTTTGGAATTCATTCTGGCAATAAAAGATTGGTAACCTCCCGGGTAATTTTCCGCAAAAGTAACTGCGGCATCGTTTCCTGATGGAACAAGTAATCCATAAAGCAAATCCTGTGCATTGAGTTTGTCACCTTTTATTAAATTAATAGTATTACCGTTGGAGTTTTGACCATTTTTTACTAAGAGAATTGAGTCTTCATCAAAATAATCCATGGCTACTAAGGCAGTCATAATTTTTGTGAGCGATGCGGGTTTCAAACGAGTTTGTGAATTTTTTTCATAAAGAACAACACCTGTATCAAGATCGATAACAAAAACACCAGTCGCCGAAAGAGTTGGTGAAGAAATATTTTTGGAAACCGGCATAGTTGGTTCGCTAACAAAAGCGGCTTTTACAATTGGTTTTTTTGTTGTGGAGGGAGATTTGAAAACTGGGAAAAACATCATGAATAACGAAAGACATGATAGCGCAACAATGTTTAAAACAAAGCGGAAACTGATAATATTTAATTCTTTTATTTTTTTCATTCCAACTCCTTCATTTTATACTAGGAGTCTTGTTCGTGAACAACTTTTCTGATTTCAATTTTAGCTTTATGCGTTTTAACAAATCTGAGCCAATTTTTATTTGGTTTTTTTATCGTCTTAGATTTTTGGATTTCAATAATATCACCACTTTTTAAGTGATAATCAAGAGTAACAATTCGCCCATTGACCTTTGCTGTTTGAATGTAGTGTCCGAGATCTGAATGAACACTAAAAGCAAAATCTATCGGAGTTGAGTTTTCCGGAAGATCATACACATCTCCATTCGGAGAAAATACGTAAATATGCGACGATAAAGCATCTAATTTATAGTCTTCTAAACTGTCTTTCTCATTTCCACTAATTTGATTTTGCCACCCAGCTAGTTGTTTGACCCAAGACATTTTGTCGGTAATTTTGAAGGCTGTGCCTTCCTGTAATTTTGTCCCTGAAGCTCCGTGACTTTTAGCGTCTGAATAGGCGAAGTGAGCAGCAGCACCAAACTCCGCGTTTAGATGCATTTCTTCTGAGCGAATTTGAATCTCAACAATATTGCCCATATTGTCAAAAATTTTGGTATGAATAGATTGATAGCCGTTTGGTTTTGGTTGGGCAATAAAATCGGAAATTCCAATATTAGGAACCGGTTTCCAATATTGATGAATAACTCCAAGGGCTGAGTAACAATCGGAGGTGTTCCGGGTAATAACCCTTACCGCCATTAAATCATAAATTTTGGTAATATCGCGATTAATCTCAGGCCGTAATAATTTTTTGTATAAACTAAATTTTCTCTTGGGGCGACCTTCTACTTTAGCGTTTAGGTTATGTTTTACCAATTGTTGACGAAGCTTGTTCATTATTCCTGAAACATTTTTCTCCGAGTACTTAAAGTGAGGTCTGGCAATATTTTGAAGCCAAGTGAATTCATCAGGCAGAATATATGGGAAAGCTAAATCTTCGAGATCTCCTTTTAGTTTACCCATACCAAGTCTTTCAGCCAAAGGTGCATAAACCTCTAAAGTTTCAATGGCGATACGTTTTTGTTTTGATAGCGGAACCCCTTCAAGTGTTGAGATATTGTGAAGTCTATCGGCTAAACGAATAAGAACAACTCTAATATCTTGAGCCATAGCTACAAACATCTTCCGAAGGTTTTCCAAAAATTCATTTTTCTGACTACCTCGTAATTTGACCTTACCAACCCGATTTACCCCTTCAACAAGTTTGCCGACTTCCTTGCCAAAACGAGCACTTATTTCGTTAATACCGATGTTGGACATGTCCGGCAAATCATGAAGTAAGGCGGATTCTAAACTGGCTTGATCCAATCCCCAACCGGCAAGAATAGATGCCGTGGCTATTGGATGATTGATATAAGCTTCTCCGGTTTGACGAATTTGACCTTGGTGTTTTTCCTCCGCAAATAGAAAGACTTTTTTAAGTCTGTTTTCATCAATATCTAATTGACTGTTTTTGGCTTGGATGAGTAAATCTTCAAAGCTTTTCTCCATAGCGTATTTTACCTTGTTTGCCGTGATAAGATTGGTGCGTGTATAGGCGATTTTTATTACCAGATGAGGTGATTTTAATTCCTGATGAATTAAAACAAGTAATTAACGATTATATTTCTAGTGGTTTTGAGATTTATTTGGTTGGAGGTGGAGTAAGAAATATTTTGATGGGAAAAGTACCGGAAAATTGTGATTTGACGACAAATGCAACACCAGAACAAAGCCTTGAGGTTTTGGAAAAGCATCAACCCTTTTACAATAATGATTTTGGGACTGTGTCGTACGAGGTGGGAATTGAAGGACACAAAGAACTATATGAAATAACTACTTACAGATCAGAAAAAGAATATTCTGATTTTAGAAGACCAGATAATGTAAGCTGGGGAAAAACCTTGGAGGATGATGTGACTCGTAGAGATTTTACGGTGAATGCTATGGTGATCGGGAAAAAAGAAAATAAATATGAGTTAGTTGATTTGGTCGGCGGTTTGGAGGACTTTGAGAAAGGTATCGTAAAAGCTGTAGGAGAGCCCGAAAAACGATTTGGGGAAGATGCTTTGCGTATGATGAGGGCGATCCGTTTTGCGGCGCGTTTGGGTTTTTCGATTGAAAAAGAAACTTTAAAAGCGATCACCATAAAAGCTTCTTTGCTCGACAATATCAGTAGAGAAAGAGTGCGAGACGAACTATTAAAAATTATTAGCTCTAATTATCCGGCTGATGGTACCATACTTCTCATTACTACCGGATTAATGGAGCATATTATGCCGGAAATTCTGGAGGCAAGAGGGGTGATGCAGGGCGGACACCACACATTAACAGTGCTTGATCATATGATTGAATGTCTAAGAAATAGTTCTTCACCCGATCCTTTTGTTCGCTTTGCAACATTAATACACGATATTGGGAAACCAAGAAGCCAAAGATTTAAATGTCGAAAATGCGGAAAGATGTTTAGAGATTTGGCTGAAGAAATGACAGCCTGTGCTAACTGCGGTTTTAATCAGCTAACCAGAGGAATGATTACCTTTTATGGTCATGAAGTGATCGGGGCAAAAATGGCTAAAGAGATTTGTGAAAGACTGAGATTTACCAACAAACAAACAGAAAAAATCGTTACTCTAGTACGAATGCACATGTTTGCTTACCAACCGGAAATGACAGATGCGGCGATACGAAGAATCATAAGAAAAGTAGGCAAAGAAAATATTGCTGACATGATTCTTCTGAGAATTGCCGATCGAAAAGGAAGTGGTTCAAAAACGACCAGTTGGAGATTCATGGAGCTACAAAAACGAATTGGAGAGCAACTTTTTGAGCCGATGGAAATAAAGGATATGGTTATTGATGGACGAGATGTTATGGAGGCTCTTAAGGTTAGTCCGGGGCCAATTATAGGAAAAGTGTTGAAGAAATTATTTGATGAGGTTTTGGAAGATACCAATAAAAATAACAAAGAGTATTTACTTTCGCGGATTAAAGAAATCGGAAACTGCTAATAGATTCCAGAATATTCAGTAAATTTATATCGTTATTTCTTATTGAAAATTTTTTCCCAAACAATCAGAAGAGGAGCGGCAGTAAAGGTGGAAGAATAAGTGCCGGTAATAGTACCAATCAAGAGAGCCAAGGAAAAGTATTTTGTGGTTTCACCTCCAATAAGGAATAGAGCAATTAACATAAAAATAATAGTTAGAGAGTTATTTAGAGAACGAACCATCGTTTCGGTTACGGCTTGGTTGACTAAAGTAGTAAAATCAACGTTTTTGTTTTTGTGGGAAAGTTCACGAATACGATCATAAACAACAATAGTGTCATGGGTAGAGAAAGAAAGGATGGTTAGAACGGCGGTAACAAAAAGTAAATCAATTTCGATACTGTAGAAATGCCCTAGGAGACTAAAACTACCTAGAAGAATTAATGAGTCGTGTAGCATGGCAATTACTGCACAAACTCCGTATTTGACTTTTTTAAAGGCAGAACTTATATAAAGAAGGAGGACAATGCTGGAGATAGCAAGAGCCCAAAGAGTTTTATTGATGGTTTCTTTTCCGAGAGCTGCGCCAATAGTTTCGAAACCACCAATTTTGATTTCAGGGTTATCCTTTTTTAGAGTATCAATAGCTTTTTGGGCAGATTCTTGAGAAATGTTCTTAGTTTTTAAAGTTACTGTTGAAAGTGTTTTGTCTTCAAGAGAAGGAGTGTATTCTTTAAATGATTGAAGAACGGAATCTGATGTTGTTTTTATATTCTCTACTGTCAGACGAGTTCCTCCGGTAAATTCGATGGATGGTTTAAATCCAAATTTTATTAAAGAGTAAACTCCCGGAACAATAAAAATTGCTGAGATCAAAAAGTAGATTACGAGATGTTTCATCCAATTCATATTATTTCAATTTATTTATTTCTAAAGTTTTACCTTTGTAAAAAAGGCGGAGCAGATTACGAGTGACGACAATGCCAGTAAAGAGCGAGATCAATATTCCAAGAATGAGAGTAAGGGCAAACCCCCTAACAGCACCCGAAGTGTTTAAAAAACTCCAATCCAAAGGATTAAAAAGAATAAAGCCAGTGATAATGGTAGCCGTATTAGCATCTTTAATACTGTCCCAGGCGCGACCAAAGGCAAGTTCAAGCGCGACCTGCCATGTACGTCCCGCTCTGATTTCTTCTTTGTAACGCTCAAAAATAAGAATATTGGAATCGACAGCCATACCAACAGAGAGTAAAAAACCAGCAATCCCCGGCAAACTAAGAACGACTGAAATCATTTTGTAAATCGCGAGAGTATAGAGACCATACAAGATCAAACCAATTGAAGCAATAATACCCATCCGGCCATAGTTACCAATCATAAATAAAACAACCATAAAGAGACCAATTGCTCCAGCAATAATACTTTTTTGAATTGAGTCTGCTCCTAAAGTAGCAGGAATATTTTTCTGACTTAGAATAGAAACCGGAACCGGAAGAGCTCCGGCGTTTAGCTGCACAGCAAGAGCCTTAGCTTCGTCTGTAGTAAAATTCCCAGTAATTTGAGCATTACCATCAATAATTTCAACCTGAACAGTGGGCATTGTTATTGGGTAACCGTCGAGTAAAATAGCAATTGGTTTGCCAATGTTTTCCTTGGTGAGTTTGGCAAATTTTGTTTTTCCTGAATCTTTAAAGGTAATGGCAACCGCAGGGCTTCGGTCTTGTGTTTCAAAGGTTACAGAAGCTCTTGAAAGATCTGCTCCTGACAAATCCGTTGGGGAAAAACCTGAAAGGGTAGCTGAGTCCGTGGCAGTTTTCCCTTGAGAATAAAGAGGAAGGGCAAATTCCATTTTTGCTGTTTGACCAATAAGATCAAGTGCCTGTTGGGGGTCGGAAACGCCAGGAAGTTCCAGAATAAGTCGATATTCATTGCCGGAAACCGCAGTCTTGATACCTGATTCGGAAACTCCAAAAAGGTCGACTCGACGACTAATGACTGTTTTGACTGATTCTAAGGCAGTGGAACGGTCATCTGGTTTTATTTCTTTCATATCGGCCGTGAGAATAACCTGAAGACCTCCTTTGATATCAAGACCTTGTTTTAATTCAATTTCTTTAGCTAAATCTAGATTTCCAATTTTGTATTTAAGACGAGGAATTTGAATATTAAATATTTTTGCCGGGAAAACAAGATATAGCGAGATTAGGGTAATTACGCAGATAAAGATAAAAACCTTTTGTGGTTTTGAAAGAGTCATTTAAAAATTATATATGTTTTTGATGCCTATTTTTGGGAGAAAGACCAAGACTTAGTTGATGACTATCGATAAAATTTACAGTAAGAGAATTATTTAATTCCCTTATTACATCAACCTGATCACCTGGTTTGAGTGAAAGGTCTTTAACAAGATTGGAAGGAAGAGTAATTCCAAGTGAGTTACCGACTTTTAGAATTTTTTGTGTGGCCATTATCCGAGTAGTTGAATTTCGTCCCCTATCAGGGTAATCCGCGGTTGAAGAAGAACTTTAATAATAAAGGGGTCTTGATGGTTTATGCGATATTTAAATTCGTCTTCGGTCATACAAGAATAGTTAATTTCTGTATCCATTAGCTTTTCGGCTGTTTTTACCAGAATTGATACTTGAGGCATGATAATTTTACCGATAATCATTAGATCAACTTCTTCGGTGTCTCTTTTTAATCCTCTAGCTAATTTTTGAGAGATGAAGGCAAATTTTACAAATCCAAGTTTACTTTTATTTTTAAGTATAAGTTTCCCGAGCCCCGTAGATTTTGATACTAAATTTGAAAGTTCCGGATAAATTGAGAAAGTAGTTTTAACTGAGTAGTAAAGACGATTGCCTCTTTTTTCGCTTTTTAGGAGTCCGGCTTTCTGAAGATGTTCCAGTTCACGTCTTATGGCATTAATTTCTTCCTTGGTTTTTCTGGTTAGCTCACGAACATAAAACATGTTTTTTGAGTCCGAAAGAAAAATCTTTAGAAGTTTAACCCTAACTTTAGAAATGATTAAATCTGATAGTTTGGCCATATATTGTGGCCCACCAAAGGCGGGCGGGCAGGCCTAACTAATAATATCCTAATTGTACTCGACTTTGTTGCCAATGGGTAATAATTCTACCCAAATGTTTCCAGGAACAAACACCATTTCTTTTCCCGCTTTGTCATAAAAGACTGTGCGTTCTAGTTGTTTGGTTTTTTTCCAAGTAACTTCTGTGACAACTCCGTTTTGAAAAATTAAACCCGTACCGGAACCAATGACGTCATAGTACAAATGCTTACCGTAATCACCTAGCTCGGTTTCTTTGGCAAACTGGACAATGACGTTTGAGGCAGATAGTTGTTGTTTGGTATCGAAATCTATGTGTGCTACTCCTGCGTTGAAACGAAGATATGTTTTGGAGGCCGGATCGTATTTCCATTCAACAGCAAAATCAGAATAGTTTTTCCAAAACTCAAATTTAATATTAGTTGCGGGAGTACCGGAGACAACGAGATCTTTGTTTGTTTTCCAAGATTTAAAGCCTGATAACCATGTATTGTCGTTTGGCATTTTTGCAGTGTATCCACGTGTCATGGCTTGTTTCCAGGCAGCCGGTAACGAACCGACCATGGTGTGCTCAGTTATATCAGGAGTTGCATTACCACGGCGATTGGCATCACGGAAAAGTACTGGCATACCAGTATCCCCTGTCGTGTCAAAATCATTACCACCAGGTTTTCTCCAGCCAAGTTTTGTAAGTTCTTCAATGGCAAAGGCCTTGGGATGGCTAACACATTGGCCAGTCCCTTCGTCTCGACCGCAATTGGCTCCGCCTACATGCATGTAAATCGGCGTATTGTATTCTGCGGCTATGTTTACGAAATAAATACGGGCGGAACGAACCGGAGCGACTCTGGCGGTATCGGATTGAGCACCACAATAAAAGACGCCCATAAAACGGGTGATTCCGCCTTCAGCTACAGCTTCATAGACGATATCGGCTACCGACAGACCAGATTGAGGTCTAACTGTGACATCGTTTTCAATCATTGCTAATATTGGTCGGCGTGTTTCCCATAAAGCTTTTTCGGATTTACTATAAAGCTTTCCGTTTATGGGACAGACTTCTGTTTTTGGTTCGTTGACAAACTGCCCAAATCCGGTGGATTTGATTGTTTCATCAGAGGCAATATTCGGAGAAATTAATGCACCGCCAGAATCCGGAACGGTAGCATAAGCAATCCCGCCAAAAACTAAATAAGTAACTATTAAACCAATAATTGTTTTTAGAGAAAATAATTTTGATGAAAACATGAATTATTTTAAAGCTTGTTTAATAACTTCTTGCTCTTCGCTGCTTAGAGTTTGAGTGTTGACTTTACCACCGTCGACTTTTTTGGCGTAGAGACGAGTATTTTCGCGACTATGTAATGAGCTTATCATAATACCATCCCCCAAGTCATTAAGAAAAGCCGCGGTAAAACTCTGATCGCCACCCGTATCAGTAAAAGGATTATATCTTTTGAATCCAAGTTTCTGAAGATGCTTTTTGTTTTCATTGATTTCTTTATTTAATTTGTCACTTTGAATTTCGATATCTTTTGAATTTCTTTCTGAAATAGAAATTAAATGATTTAAAGAAGAAATAAGATCTTTTTTGGAAATGTTGGCGGTGAGACGAGAATAATGAAGAAGCGTTTTAATCAAAAGAATAGTAATTATTAATAACCACAAGGCAAAACCGCCATAAAGATAATTTATTGGTATCATAGACATATTAAGTTTACTACACTCAATTATGATCAATCATAGAAAAACAAGGAAACAAAAGATAAGAAGTGAAATGCGTCAAAAAGAGAACGAAGCATTTCGAGTTAAGGCTGAATGGCTTCAAACAGGCACAAAAAGCAAGAAAGCCATTACTTTATATAATGAACCAGAAAAAAAATTTTTGCGATTGGACTTGACAAAGACTTTGTTGCTGTCTATGCTTGTCCTAGCCTTGGAGTTAGCTTTGTGGCAGTATTTATCAAGGCACTAACAAAAAGAAAGGGGGTGAACCAAGTAAATGCAAATCTATTGTGTAAAATGTAGAGCCAAAAAAGAGGTTGCCGACTTCGAAAGAGTTACCATGAAAAATGGTAAACCAGCCGTTAAAGCTGTTTGTCCAACCTGTGGCACAAAAATGTTCAAAATCGGAGCAAAGTAACCCGTCTTAAAACCCAAGTGAGAGAAATCAATCTTGGGTTTTTTGTGGAAAAATAAATTATTTCTTCTTGATATTCTTATACCAATTATTTAAAAGCGTTTTTACAATATCCTTTGAACCAAGCCCTAGACTTATTCCAATACCAATTGAGAGAGCGGCTATAAAACCGGTAAAGGTGGTTTCAATAAAGAAACGAGCAATACCAAGCTGAGAAATAGAAGCAAGGACAAATACTGTCATGGTGGCGTAGCTTACAATTTTCCCAACAAGGCGGGAAAGCGCCGGGTCTCCAGATCCAAGTGAGCCTTTGACCATTTTTTCTAAGAAACCGGCAATAAAGACACCAACAACTAAAATAATAATGGCCGCAACTAGGGTGGGAATGCCAAGAATTATGGTATTTAAGAAATTACTGACCGAGGTTAACCCAAGAATATTAATACTGGCAATGAAGAATAAAATAATGATTAACCAATAAATAATTTCAGCAATAATGATTTCGATTTTTTGGGTGATTTGAGCATTTTTCAAAAATTCCTTGACGGTAGAGTTTTTGATATGACCACCGAGTTTGGTTAAGTTGATTAATTTAACAGTGAGAGTTTTTAACCAACCGGCAAGAATTAAACCAACCAAAAATAAAATAATGGCACCCAATAAACTAGGAATAAAACCGATTACGCCAACCAACATTTGGTTGAATGCATAGGAAAGAGAGTTTTCGAACGAGTAAACGAAATTTGTATTCATAGAACTATCTTATAGAGAATATTCTATTAAGTCAACATGATGTACCAACAATGTTATGAGAACTTACTCTGTCTCCTTTCAATAACTGCTGATAGGGAAAAATTACTGTGAGCTCCCTCGTAAGTGCTCCAATAGTTGTTTATGTTATAGGATTGATACGGATTTGGTATAATATACGTACTCCCGGGTGCTAGTGAGGAACGCCCTTTCGTTCTCAAAGACGAAGGGGAGGAAAGTCCGGACAGCTAAAAGATAGGGTGACCGAGGAAACTCGGTTCTTCTCGAGGTGACTCGAGAGGCGCGATAGGGCCACAGAGACGAACAAAGGTGAAACGCTCCAACGTTAGTTGGAGATTCTTTCAAAGAAACTTGAAGGAAGTGGTAACCCGCCCCGCTGCAATCGACGAATTGGGATTAAGGTATCTTTTCCGTCCCAGAAGTCTCGAGCATTAGATAGATGTTCCTCCTTGACAGAATCCGGCTTACAATGGCCCGGGGGTCCCGAAAGGGTACCTTATCGTAGGAAAAATTTTCTTCAAGGTGAATAAACTAATTTATTTCCGGTATGTTGGTGGTTTTGTTTAGTTTTACGTGTCCTAGAATTACTCTGGCAGACAAGACAACAGGAAGAGAAAGTACGGCAAGTAAAGGTCCTCCAAGTTTCAGACCAATCATGATAGCCAGAAGAGTAACGATTGGGTTTAGACCGGTAGCTTTTTGCATTATTTTGGGGACAATAAGGTTGTTTTCTAACTGCTGAACAATAATGGCAACAACTAAAGCACCTATTCCAACACCTGGAGACATAGAAAAACCAACAAGGACGGCGGGAATGGTGGCAATTGTTGGACCTACATTAGGAACTAATTCCAATAGACCGGCGATAACACCCAAAGCTATGGCATAGGGAAGTCCAATAATGACATAACCAAGATAGCTCAATACTCCAACGATGATCATTAAAAGAACTTCTCCCCTTATCCAGTGTCCTATTTCAATCTCAAGTTTTTCCGTTATTTGATAATAACGGCTACCTTTTTCACCCCACCAAAAGGTAAAGTAATCTTTTAACTTATGCATTTCCATAATCATGTAATAACTGAGAACAATTGTGGCAAAAACAGTGAGGAAGCCAGAAAAGGTGCCAATGGCAATTTTGAATACTTGATTAGGGACTTGGAACAGCTGGGTCGAAAAAGAATTAACATCAAATTTGATTGGACTAACCATTTCAACAAGAGCTGGAATTTTTTGAATAAATTGTTCTGTTTGATTAAATAATGGTGCCGCAACAGAAACAGCCAGTGTAATGATCAAACCAAAAAAAGTAAGAAGAATCACGATGGCGGAAATACCTCTTTTAATTTTATGTTTTTCAAACCAGTCAACAAGAGGACAGATGGCGAGTGTTATAAGGATAGATGAAAAAACCAAAGCAATAATATCCAGTAACTGAACGATACTAAAGACAACGGCGAGAGAAAATAATACCCAGAAAATACTAGCAACGGAAAGGTCAAAAATGATGCGTCTTTTTTTAATCATTTTATTGATATATTTTTTTTAAATCTGTTACCACCGAATGAGTATCAATACTTTTATCATACCAAACAATTCCCGGTTGTTTTTTAAACCAAACAATTTGTCTTCTCGCATAATCAATCTCTGCTTTTGTCCAGTCTTCAATTGTTTCTTTTTTTGTTTTTTTACCCTCTAATAGAGCAATTATTTGTGGAACACCCAGACTGGTATAAATTGGAAGATTATTGTTTGGAAAATTTATTAATAATTGCTTTACCTCATCAATAGAACCTGCAGAAATTCTTTTTGCGACTCGTTGATGAATTTGTTTTTTGATTACGTCTATATCAGGAAGAATCCCAATCCAATGGAAAATGGGTAAAGCCTCATTTTTCTTTGTGGAATTAGTGCCGCGATGAGAATATGCAGATATTTCTAAAGCACGAATAAGGCGACGAGGATTCATAATATCCGAATGATTAAGAGAAGAATACTTTTGAGGATTTTCTTTTTGGAGAAGATTTTGAAGTTTTTGTACGGATAGTTTTTCAATCTTTTGGCGAAGTTTTTGGTTTGGAGGAATAATAATATCGGAAAGGTTCTGAGTAATTGCCTTTAAATATAATCCCGTACCACCGACAATAATTAGAGGGGTGTTTGATTCTCTTGAGTCATTGATAATTTTTTGGGAGTAACGGACAAAATCGGCCAGATTAGATCTTTCGTCAGATTTAAATATATTGAGTCCAAAAAATTTTATTTTCGGAGAAAGATCGTCGGGAATATCTTTTCCGGTAATGATACCAAGATCTTGATATGCTTGTCTGGAATCACAAGAGAGAATGTTGGCTTTTGGTAACTCTTTAGCCAATTGAAGTGCAAAACTTGTTTTGCCTGAGGCGGTTGGTCCACAGATAATAAGAATGTGCTGTTTTCGTTTATTCATTATTTAAGGAATTAAAGGTCTGTTTTTTAAATTATCTTTGTTGGTTATTTGATCTAGTATTTCCCAGCGTTGTTTTTTTATTTTGGCTGGAACATCGTCAGGATAAAGTCGTTGAGAGGCAGTGCCCGGACGTGGAGAGTATCTGGCAACAAAAGCTACTTTAAAATCAACTTGTTTGACTAAGTCCAAGGTATCTTCAAAATCTTTATCTGTCTCTCCCGGAAACCCGACAATAATATCGGTACCAAAAATGACATCGGGAACTTTGGCTTTGATTCTTTTAACAAGAGATAAATAGGTCTCTCTGGTATAACCACGATTCATTAACTTTAAAATACGGTTACTGCCGGACTGAACTGGGAGATGAATAAAACGATCGATTTTAGAGTTTGTGGCGATTTCCTCAATCAACTCGTCCCAAAAATCCCATGGGTTGCTAGTAAAAAAAGTAATTTTTTCAATTCCTTGAATTTGACTAATTTTTTGTAGAAGTAAGACAAATGGAGGTATCGATATTGGTTTTTGATATTGTGATTGGTTTGTAGGAATGGACTTTCCGGAAAAATTATTTTTGTCCATATAAAGTTTCCGAAGATTAATACCGGATTTTTCCAAACCATATGAATTTACATTTTGCCCTAATAGATTAATATTTTTATAACCATCTTTGACTAGTGAGTTAACTTCTTTAACGATATCTTCCATTGGACGTGATCTTTCACGACCTCGAGAAAATGGAACAATACAATAGGTACAAAACGAATTGCAGCCAGTTGAGATTGGAACCCAAGCACTTACCTTGTCTTTTCTTATGGCCTTTTGATTAAAACCTACTTCGGCAATTGGAAGAATTTCATCAATGTCGGGAAGAAGTTTCCTAATTTCTATTTCGTTGAAATGAAGCATACAACCCGTGAGAATCACCTTGGGCTTGTTTTTTCCATGACATTCGATGAATTTATTTAAATTAACCAGGAAACCTCGAACGCGATCTTCGGCAGATTGTCTGACCGAACAGGTATTGAGAACTATTTCATCCGCATCTTGCCATTTTTGCGTTTCTTTGTAACCTCTAGCCAGGTAATCACCAAGGATTCTTTCGGAGTCAGATTTATTTGCCTGACAACCAAATGTTTTGATGAAAACCGATGGCATTTACCAAACCTTCTTTTTTAATGGTTTGCCTACATGAAAATTGATGACTTTGTGGCCTTTTACCACTTGTCTTTTTCCTTCATTACCAAAAGGAACGACTTGCTTGTCATCGACTTTTCCAACATAAAAAGTACCGAAGCCGGAAATTACAACTTTTTCTCCTTTGCTAAGAGCCACAATTGACTCTTCAAAAAAAGTGTCCACCGTTTCTTTTACTGCCTTTTTGGTTAAATGTACCTTTTTGGATACAATCCCGATGAGAGTTTGTTTGGTCATATTTTTTCACCCCCTTAAGGTGATTGGGCAGAAAGTAATAATTAATTTAGCTGATGATACCACCTAAAAGATAATTATTGCAAGTTAACTGGCAATTTCGGCTGCACGTGTTTCACGAATAACATTAACTTTGACTGTCCCAGGAAAAGTCATCGTTGAACGAATTTCATCACGAATGGCTTGAGCAAGAATTGATAATTGATCATCACCAGCCTTACCAGGATTAACAATAACGCGGATTTCCCTACCGGCGGAAATAGCATAGGCTTCTTCAACTTCTGGATGTTTTTTGGCAATTTCTTCAAGTTGCTTAATGCGTTTCCCATATTCTTCAGTATTTTCATGACGTGCGCCAGGACGAGAGCCGGAGATAGCATCAGAGATATAAACAAGCATAGATTCAACAGAAGAAAACTCTTCATCCTCATGATGTTGAGCAACACAATCGATAACGTTTTGAGGGAGATTATATTTTTTTAGGAAGTTCACGCCCAGCTCGACATGATTACCTTCACCCTCGATCACCTTGCCGATATCGTGCAGAAGACAACCAAGTCGGATGGTGTCAATATTGGCACCTACTTCGTTTCCGAGTTTGATACCGATTCTGGTTTCTTCTAAGGTGTGACTTATCATGTTTTGGCCGTAGGAAGTTCGAAATTTAAAACGACCCAAAACAGCAATGACATCACGAGGCATATTGTAGACACCAACGGCATGACAAAGTTTTTGACCTTCTTGGAACATTAATTGTTCCACATCACGTCTGGCTCTATCAAAATATTCTTCGATACGAGCAGGGTGGATACGACCGTCTTTGATTAACCGAATTAAAGTAACTCGAGCGATTTCACGTCTTATCGGATCAAAACTTGATAGTTTTACTTCGTCGGGAGCATCGTCCATGGAGACATCACATCCAGATACTTTTTCAAAGATACGAATATTACGCCCATCTTTACCAATAATACGTCCTTTTGTTTCTTCATCGGGTATTGGAACTGTAGAGATGGTGTACTCAGCGACATAATCAGTAGCTCCAGCTCTCATGGAATCAACAAGAATTTCTCTAGCGAGATCTTCGGCTTCATTTTTGGCTTTTTCTTCTGTTTCTTTGATGATTCTAGCGATTTCTTGAGATGAACCTTTTTCTACTTGAGTGAGTAATTCTTTTTTGGCTTGTTCGGTGGTTAGAGAAGCAATTTTTTCGAGTTTTTTAGCCATAGCAATTTCTTGCTCGACGATTTTGGCTTTCATCTCTTCAGCTTGTTTTTGTTGTGCCTCAAGAGATAATTTTTCTTTATTTACTTGATCTTCAAGAGCTTGAAGTCCTTGCTGTTTTTGAACTAAAGCTTTGGCACGAACTTCGATATCTTCCAACTGAATACGGGCATCTTTGATTGCCTGATCCTTAAGTTTAAAGGCTTCATCTTTGGCGGCAAGAATTATCTCTCTGGCTTGATTTTGTGCCTGAGCTTGAGCTTGTGCCATAATAACGGCAGTGTCAACAGAGGGAGCAACTACCTTTGGTTCTTCTTTTTTGGCAGCTATAGGCTCAGAAGTGGCACTTTTTTTGGCAGACTGAACCTCGGCAGAGGTTGCTTTGAATAGATTTGTTTTAAATATTGATAGTAAAGACATTGGTTTAGATGCAAAATATTAAACCTAGTCTAAGAACCTGCCCGGAAATATCGCAAAATCAGTCGTAAAATGACTGTGTTGAGTTTATTTTGGTATTGCTTATAGCGAACATTGCGTAATTTAAAGATAGACTTCTTAGATTAGTAACCATATTTTAGTCTTCCGAGCACTCCACGTCAAATAGCTTGTTAATTGTAGAGGCTATAAATCCTCGGGAAAAAAGTCGAGAGATTAGTTTGTATTTATCAATTTTGGGATATTTTCGAGCGTATTTTTTGACTGCCTCAAGTTGTTTTTCCTTATCGGCTTCTGCTAAAGCCAAGTCAATAACCGATTGGGATAAGTGAAGTCTTTTAAGCTTTAAACTAATAATTCTTGGACCATAACCCTTTGAGAGCTGACGCCTTGCATAAGCTTGGGCAAGATAGGAGTCGTCTAGGAAACCGGCCTTTTTAAGGTCTTTAAGAATGGTAGAGATAACTTTTGTTGAGTCGGAAAATTTGAGTTTTTTTGACCTTATGATAAGTTTATGGTGCAATGTATCTTCAAAATATGGTCTTTTGCTAAGACAAAAGGTGGCATATTTGATTAAACTTGCCCTTATCTCACTTGGAGATGGTTGCTCCAGCATTGACTTTGGCAATTACTTCTTTTTTGATTTTTTCGATTAAGTCAGGTTTTTCGGCCAATATGGCTTTAGCGGCTTCCCTGCCTTGGGCAATGGTTTCTCCGCCATATTTTAGGAAAGCACCGGCTTTTTCAATTATTTCGTAGGCAATGGCAGTGTCCAGTAAATCTCCAAGTTTGCTAATACCACCAATATTTAAAATATCAAATTCGGCAGAACGAAAGGGTGAGGCAACTTTGTTTTTAACAATTTTTGCACGATGTCTTGACCCGACAATTTCCTCGCCTTCTTGAATATTGCCAATTTTGCGCATATCAATTCGAATCGAAGCATAAAATTTGAGAGCTTTGCCACCTGTTGTCACTTCGGGGTTACCAAACATGACACCGATTTTGTCACGAAGCTGATTGGTAAAAATGACGATACATTTGCTTTTGGAAATGGCACCGGTAATTTTCCTTAATGCTTGACTCATGAGACGAGCCTGCATACCCATGGAAGCATCACCCATCTCGCCTTCGATCTCGGCTTTGGGAACGAGAGCAGCAACGGAGTCAATAACGACAACATCTACTCCACCAGATCTTATAAGCGTTTCGGCAATTTCGAGAGCTTGTTCACCATTATCTGGCTGGGAAAGTAACAGACTATCCAAGTCAACACCAATTGATTTAGCTCTGGTTGGGTCGACGGCATGTTCGGCGTCAATAAACGCGGCGACTCCCCCTGCTTTTTGGGCCTCGGTTATAACATGAAGAGCAAGAGTGGTTTTCCCTGACGCTTCAGGACCATAGATTTCGATAATTCTACCTTTGGGGAAACCGCCAACTCCAAGTGCAAGATCTAGACTGAGACAACCAGACGAAATGACCGGAACTTTTTCGTTTATTTTATCTGAACCCATGCGCATAATAGCTCCCTCGCCATACTGCTTGGTGATTTGTTGCATGGCAATTTTGACTGCAGTTAGTCTATCTTCGTTATTACTAACTTGGACTACTTTTACTTTTTGTTCTTTTGCTTTTTTAGGCATAAACTTTCGGGTTTTTTACTAATCTAAAATCAATTATAGATATCTTATGTTTTTTTGCAATAGGGTATAATAGGCATGGTTATTTCGGGGTGTAGTATAACGGTAGTATGCGCGCATGGGGTGCGCGCGACCGGAGTTCAATTCTCCGCACCCCGACTATTGTGAGATAGGTTTGTTTCTCAATTAATTGTAATATAAGGGCTTACTCGTCATCCTTTCGATAATATTCATTATCGAAATGTTATTCCTGCGTTTCCTCTAATATCCGCTCACAACTTCGTTATAATGCTTGGATATAATGGCAGTATCTTCGGCTAGGGGCAGTAGAGCCTGAGATCGTCACTCAGTACCACGACCGTAAATACTTTTATTTGTATTGAAAAGATTAT
>CAISER010000007.1 GCA_903884375.1 Candidatus Collierbacteria bacterium
CAAGTTTCCAATGGCGCAGCTTTTAGGCGCAGTGATCTCCCTAATTATTACCGTTATTTTGTATGACCTATTAGGAGTCTGGTCATTGGTGATAGGCTTTATCTTTAACATCCTGGTTCAATTTATCCTTATTCTACCGGGAGTAAAAATTGATCTTCCAAAAATAGACATCGCAATCATTTACCCTCTCCTTCTTGCCTGGGCACCACTGATTATTAGTAACTTTGCCTTAAGAAGTGATGTTCTCCTGATTCGAGCCTTCGGCTCACAGCTGGGTGAGGGGCAGCTGGTCTACCTTAACTTAGTGAGCAAAATGTATTCCATTGGTTCGGGATTGGTGACGATTGGCTTGCAAGTCCTACTTCTGCCTAACTTGCTCGAACGCCTAAATTTTGGCAAATTTGTTGAGGCTGATAAGCTAGTCACCAAGACCAAATTGGTGAGTTTAGTGCTCTCTCTTATTTCATCTTTGGCCATTCTTTATCTGGGTCCAATATTAATCAAATACTTATTTGTCGGTGGTAAGTTTAGCTTCACCGATTATCAAAACACCACCCCCCTGTTCCTGACCTTCTTCATTCCTAGTCTTGCCTGGGGTTTGAATAACATTTTCTTCCAGCCATTGATTGCCATCAAAAAGACTTGGTTAGTTGGCCTGATCAATGTTTTCTCCGTAATTGTTGCCTGGTCATTTACCAGTTTCTTGTTCAAAACCCCATCCATGAATGCAATTTCCATTGGCTTAAGCATTTTATTGTTTGGTAGTATTATTGGCACCGAACTAGTATGGCAAATCGAGAGACAAAAACTCCTAAAATCAGCTTAGTTGTAATCAACTACCAAACAGATAGTTTGATCTTAGACCTCCTGTCTGGCCTTATCCCAAACAAAGATATCGAGATCATCATTGTCGATCAAAGTCCGATTAACACTCTCGAAAATAAACTTCCCAAAAGATCTGACACCTTTTATTTTTTTACTGGCACCAATCTAGGCTTTTCAGGTGGTAATAACTACGGTATTTCCAAGTCAAAAGGGGAATGGGTGATGCTCCTAAATAGCGACACCAAAACAAGCTCAGAAGACTTACTTAAACTTCTGGATATCACTACCCAAAACCATTTTTTGGTATCTACCCCCAAGTTAGTTCATCCAGATGGCAAAACTCAGAACTCGGTTGGCTATTTTGATGATCTGTTTTACTCTCCGATAAACTATGTCTTTGGCAGACCCCGTTTTGTCGATTGTAACGAACTTATCTCAAATACCTCCGTAGACCTTTTGATAGGCACTGCCATGCTAATCCATAGATCAGTCTTTGAAAATATCGGTCTGCTAGACGAGAAACATTTTTTTATGTATTTTGAAGATATCGATTTTTCCCAGAGGCTTTGTCATGCCGGGATCAAGGTGTTGTATGTTCCGAAAATCAAGATAATGCATCTAGGTGGTATGAGCTCTGATCAGGACAAGCGGCAGAAAAATCTAAATTATCAAAATGGTCTTAGAGCTTATCTGGTTAAACATCGGGGACCTGTTATTCATCTATTGAACACCTTTCTCCACATTTTTAACTAAAGTGTCAGCTCAACACATCGTCTATATCCTCCAATGCTCAGACATCTCAGCCGCTGTCCAGTCAAGATAGTTTTTCAAGAATCTCAACCCAATAAATCCTTCGCCTTAAAACGCAAAGCTCAGATCAAGAAGTTAAAAAGAGACCAAAGATTATCCTTGGTTTTAGAGTTAAAATGAAAAAGATGATCCCGTCAAAGTCATATGGTTTGATATTTGTGCATGTTGTGTTTGTTCTCCTATTTGTATTTTTATTACAATTTTATTTATCAAGTTTACGCAACCAACAATCAAATAAGGAAGTTATAGCCCCTCAGCCACTAACTTCCCAAATCACCTACAAAGTCACTCGGGTCATTGATGGTGACACACTAGAGATAAATGGAGGTAGTCGAGTTCGCC
>CAISER010000008.1 GCA_903884375.1 Candidatus Collierbacteria bacterium
GGACAATCGGCAAACCCAAAAATTGTTACTGCTTTAATTTTTTTAAATGCCATAACTAATGTTACTCTACGTTTTCTAATTTTCGGAATGTTTCTTCAGGTTTTTCGGCTGTCAATATCTCACTTCCCACCGCAAACTCCATTTTTTCTCCCCCTACTTCTAAACATTTTTTAATATTTTCTTCGTTCAAACCCCCGTCAATCATTATTGTCACCGAAGAGGATAGTTCTCTAACTTTGATTATTTTTTCAATCACAGAATTCTCAAATTGTTGACCTTGGATTCCGGCTTTTACCGCCATCAACAACACCACGTCCACCAAATTAACCCAATCTTCAACCCCCTCCAAAGAACTGTCCAAATCAAACGCCAATCCCGTCTTCATACCAGCTTCCTCTGCTTTTGAAATAAAGCTCAATTTATCTGACATTTTTTCCACATGGCCATAAACTGCCGTAATACCCGCCGCCACACACCTTTCAATCCACTCAATCGGCTCTTCCACCATTAAATGTGCTTCTATTTCTGATGGAGTCTCAACAGATAGCAACACTTCCGGCATCACTGTTTCTGTTGAAAAAAATTTTCCATCAATAATATCCATCTGTACCGTTCCCGCAAACATATCCACCTTTGCCAAATTCTCTTCAAACTTACTAATATCTTTAGCTAATATTGTTGGAATTATTTTATTCATTTAATTAAGTTATCAAGCTTCATAATCCGTCTTGCATATTTTTCATCTTTTGCAAACTCTTTTGATAAAAATATCATCACCATTTCTTTTACCGACTCAACATCAACATAATCGGCCGGAATTGAAAGACAATTTATATCGTCATCTGTCCTACCTCTTGCTACCGCCTCTTTATCAAATGCCAATCCACATCTTTCTCCGGTAAATCGATTTGCAGCGATCATCATTCCAAATCCATTTCTACAAAACAAAACAATTCTATCTTCATCGGAAACTGTTTTAGCAATTGCCTCCTTTGCAAAATCTACATAATCATCATCTAAGTCAATACTCGTTGCTCCTACATCAACAACACCAAATCCTTTGTCTAATAACCAAGACTTAATTTCTTCTTTTTTTTGATAACCCCCATGGTCAGCTCCTAGTATTACATGCATATATATACAATATATCAAACCCCAAACTCAGCCTTCAGTTCATCGCTCATCAAATCACGACTCCAAGGCGGATCCCATACCAACTCCACTCTTAACTTTTTTATCTCGGTAACGTTTTTTAGTGCCTCTTTAATTTTATTGTCTATTTCCGGTGCCAAAGGACACCCCGGTGAAGTTAAGGTCATCTCCACTTCTGCTTCTCCTTTTTCATATCGCACATCATAAATTAAACCCAAATCCACAATCGAAACTCCAAGCTCCGGGTCCATCACTTTTTCCAATGCCTTTCTAATTTTATCTTCCACCATTTTCATTTCTTCATTCTAAATTCTGCTTCAATTAGAACAAATACTCCCCAAATTGCCGCGATTAACCCAACTAACATCCATTGAGTACTGGCAAACCACAAGTCGGTTCCTAAAGCACCGATAAATGCCAAAACAACACTTACAACTGAAAAATATATTAAGGCTTTCCCGATAGCTAATTTATCTTTATTTCTCATATTTTCACCCCCTCTCTTATTTTGGCCAAACCGTTTCTCCGGTTGCCGTATTAATAATTTTTATTGCCATTACTGGACATGCTCGAGCCGCCATGGTTTTTTCTTCATCGCTATTCCCATCCTGATCTATCAAACCAACCTTCCCGTCTTCCTCCAATTTAAAAGTCAAACCTGCAAGATTCACACACGATCCCGTACTGATACATTTATTTTTATCTATTACCACTTTATACTTCGTCATCACCGGTTCCTCATTCATTATCATCAGTTTATCACGCAAATCTCTCATAAAGTATTTGCCTCTTTGGTACCCCCTTATTAGTTAATAAATCATTAATTTCCATAATCATTTCTGAATTTCCACACAAAAAAGCTATCGTCTTATTTCCTTCTATCCTTAAATCGCCAATTACATCACCTACATGTCCTTGTACCCCTGGCCATCTCTCTCCCGGACGTGATAGGGTAATCTCCATACAAAAATTGTCATACTCTCTTTGTAATTTATCCAGTTCCGCCACCCAAAATAAATCTGTTTCATACCTCATTCCCCAAATTAAATTTATCCTTCCATGAAATTTTTTATTAATCAGCAAATCTTCAATCATCGGTTTAAGGGGTACCATTCCAGTTCCCGTACCCACGAATAATAATTCTTTCTCTCCTGTTAGTTCTTTTACGTCCACCACAAACTTTCCCAAAAAACCAAGCACCTCAACCGAATCACCAACCTTTATTCCTAAGATATATTTTGAACCTAGCCCCATTGGTGATACATTAATTACCAACTCAATCATTTTCTTTCCAGGCAAACTTGCCACAGAATATGACCTTCTTAGTCCTTCTTCACTTACCTTCAAACTTACAAACTGCCCGGGAACAAAAATTGCAACTTCCGGAAGTTCAATTCCCAATAACCAAGTTTCTTCCGATAAGTTCTCTTTGTAGATTACCTTCCCAAACATTTTCTTTACCACCATATTTGTTTATTTTATTGCTATCCAAAACCCTACAGCCACTAATGCCACTCCCAATATCAATCTCATCCATTTTGTATTTTTATGCTGCCATTCTTTCATGTTTATAATCTGTTTTCCTCCTGCCATTATTACCAAAATCACCACCAGAGGCAATATAAAAATTAAATTGTAATAAAGAAAAAATCCCAACACTTTTGCCATTGGTAATCCTGACCTGGCGATTACGGCAGTCGTTCCTATATAAAGAGGCAACATACAAGGAGTCGAAAATATCGTTGTTAAAAATCCAATTAAAGCTGTCACTCCGAAACTTGCCTTTGTCATTAGTTTGGTTAATTTTTCAAAACCCTTAGAACTCATCTGGAGATGAATCGGTGAGTCCAAACAAAACACATCTTTTAACTGGATTATTCCGGCAATTATCAATGCGCCTCCTACAAAATATTTAAATACTCTAGCAAACCACCAATGTTGGAAATAATAAGCCACTCCATAAAACAATAATCCTGTCATTAAGTATGTTAAGAAAACAGCCAAGATGTAGATCGCTCCTGTTTTTAAAATATAATTTTTATCCTTACTCCTTCCCCCAAAAACAATCAGATACCCCAAAAATGTAATCATCATCCCAATACCACAGGGATTAAGTCCATTTGTTAGTGCAGCAACAGAAAGCAATGGAATATTTATTTCCATTTATTTAACTTTAAGTAATTCATTAACCTTAGCCACCACAAAATCGGCTGCAACCTGTTCTCCATTTACATAAATTGTTGGTGTCCCCGATAGTTTTAAACTATTACCCAGATTAACATCTTGTTGCACGGCTACTGCCACTTCTGTAGAGTTAAGTTTTTCCAAAAATATTTTTTCATCCAACCTTAAACTTTTTGCATACTCTACCAATTTATCCTCGATTTTGGGAGCAACAGACCACTCTTCTTGTTTAACAAAAAGCAAATCAATCATCTCCCAACCTTTCCCCATCACCCTTGCTGCTTCAACTGCTTTAGCTGTCATTGGCGCATATTTATGAATACCCAAAGGGAAATGTCGAAACACCATTTTTACTCCGGCAGTACTATTCATACTAGTTATTAATTCATGTGCTCTTTTACAAGCAGGGCACTCCATATCGGAAAAATTTACCACTGTTACTTTTGTTTCTCCATTTTCTTTAACCATTACTGCTCCATTAATCAATAAATTTTGGTCAACGCTTAGTAAGTTTCTGTTACCGGCCATTTTTGACAATCCATAAATCATCACCATTACCAAAAGGGCACTTCCCATAATAACTTTTAATATTAATTTCCAATCGTTTGTCATATCAATCAAATACTTTTAATAATCCACGATAGGCGAGTGTAGCACACTTCATTCTGCCCACATTTATTTCTCCTCCAAGCATCTCAACTACACCTGTTTCTCCAAATTTTTCCAAATCAATTTTATTCATCCCTGTTACTTTTTCTGAAAGCATTGACGCTCCTGCTGTAGAGATCGCGCAACCTACCCCTTGCCATTTCATATCTGTAATTTTTCCATTTGTAAGTTTCACAAATATTTTTATTAAGTCTCCGCAAGAAGAGTTTGCCTCATCAATGGTTTTGTCTGCTCCAATTAGTTCCCCCATATTTCGAGGATTCTTGTAATGATCAATAATTATTTGGCGGTACTCGGACATTAAGCAAATACTTTTGGTACTTCTCTAATTTTATCAACGAAATAGTCAATTTCCTCTTTTGTATTGTAAAGATAAAAAGTTGCTCTTACCATCGCCTCTACTCCATAACTTTTTACTAAAGGAGCTGCACAGTGTTGACCGGAGCGCACCGCAATCCCAAAATTGTTTAATATCTGAGCCGTATCGTGTGCATGAATCCCTTTAACATTAAATGCGATTGCCGCTCCTCGGTTTATATCTTCCGTTCCATATAACAATATCAAGCCTTCATTTTTCAACGTCTTCATTTTCTCCAATGCATATTTTAGTAAGTTATTTTCGTATTCATGGATGTTATCCATTCCAACTGACATTAAATATTTTATTGCCTCTCCTAACCCTACGATTCCGGCGATATCGGGGGTCCCTGCTTCAAATTTTGAAGGGATATCTGCCCAAGTGGATCCGCCAAGCTTAACCTCGCCAATCATATCTCCACCAAAAAGAAATGGTTTCATCTTATTCAATATTTCCTTTTTACCCCACAAAACACCAACACCTGTTGGACCAAGCATTTTGTGTCCGGAAAAAGCCAAAAAGTCAATTCCAAGTTTAACCACACTTACCTTCATGTGTGGCACCATTTGCGCTCCATCCAACAATATCAAGCTTTGAGGAGATTTTCTTTTAATCATCGGTACGATCTCCCCCAATAACGGTACTGTCCCCAAGGTATTTGATTGCCCTGTTAAGGCTACCATTTTCACCTTGTTATCCAGTAGATTTCTCCAACCTCCAACCACAACTTCAAACTCGGCGTTGTTTATTTTTTCCGCTTCTTTTTCATTTTCCAGCTCTCCTTTTTCATTAACATCAATTACTCTAAGTTCTGCTCCTTTTCTTCGACACAGTTCTTGCCACGGAATCATGTTTGAGTGATGTTCCAACTTTGTGATTACAATTGCATCACCAGCCTTAATATTTTCCTCACCCCAAGAATAAGCCACCAAATTAATACTTTCGGTTGTGTTTCTGGTAAAAATTATTTCTTCACCTAAAGCCCCAATAAATCCTGCCACATCTTTTCTTGCTTCATCCACCAATTCCGTCGACTCCACCGACATCTCATATACGCCCCTGTGAATATTGGCATTTATCTCTCGGTAATATCTATTCATCGACTCGATTACCGTTTTCGGTTTTTGGCTTGTTGCCCCGGAATCAAAATAAACCAAATCGTGTCCGTGAATTTTTCTTGAAAGAATTGGAAAATCAGCTCTAATTTTATTTATATCAATCATGTTTAATTTTAATTCATAAAACTATTAATTATCATCTTTTTCCCTTTATTTTCCCCAATTCCTCTTGATTTTAAATAAAATAGTTGTTCTTCATCAATTTTACCCACACTGGCACAATGACTCGCTTTTACTCTATTCGCCTCAATTTCTAACTCTGGTTCAACGATAGCCAAAGACTTTTTGTCCAAAAGCAAAAACTTCATTATCAACATACTATCAGTCAATTGCGCTTGTTTCTTAATTATTACCGTTCCTTTAATCTTTACTCTTGCACCATTTTCCGCCACCCCCTTAATAACCACCCTCCCAAATGTTTCCGGAACTAAATGGGTTATTACCAGATTCAATTCATAATCACCCTTTTTTCTGGCATCAATTATTCCCAACCACTCTAATCTGTCTCCTTCTCCGGCTAATCGAAGTTTTATTTCGTGAACCCCTGGTTTATTAATTAGATATTTTTCCATATGTTTTATCCCACCGAACCCTCCATTTCTAATTCCACCAACCTATTCATTTCCACCGCGTACTCCATTGGGATTTCTTTCATCACCGGTTCCAAAAAACCATTAACAATCATTGCTTCGGCTTCGTGTTGAGACAAACCCCTACTCATCAAATACAATAGTTGTTCTTCACTTACTCTGCTAACCACAGCTTCATGTTCCAAAATAACATCTTCCTCAAATATTTTATTTAATGGATACGTATCACTGCGAGAAAACTCATCCAATATAAGCGCATCGCAGACCACCATAGATCTTGCTCCAACCGCCCCTTTATTAATTTGTATCATTCCCCGATAAGAAGTTCTCCCCCCGTTTTTACTAATTGATTTACTAGTTATTTGAGAAGTTGTATTTGGAGCCAGATGAATCATTTTCGCTCCGGTATCTTGATGTTGCCCTTTTCCCGCCCAAGCAATTGACAACATTTCTCCTTTTGCTCCATCTCCGGCCAAAACACAAGATGGGTACTTCATAGTTAAAGCCGATCCCAAATTTCCATCCACCCAACGCATTTCCCCGCCCTCATCCACCCACGCTCTTTTTGTCACCAAGTTATAAATATTTTTATACCAATTTTGTACTGTAGTGTATGCCACTTTTGCCTTTTTCTTTACTATTACTTCAACTACAGCCGCATGAAGTGACGCCGATGAAAATGAAGGGGCACTACATCCTTCTATGTAATGTACACTCGCACCTTCTTCTACCACAATCAAAGTTCTCTCAAACTGCCCGGCATTTTCACTATTTATTCGAAAGTATGCTTGTAAAGGTAGCTCAACCTTTACCCCTTTCGGAACATATACAAAAGATCCGCCACTCCACACTGCTGTATTCAATGCTGCCAATTTGTTATCACCCATAGGCACAATTGTGCCAAAATATTTTTTGACAATATCAGGATAAAGTTTTAATGCCTCATCCATCGACAAAAAAAGTACTCCTTTCTTAGCCAAAGTTTTTTTCAACGATCCATATACCACTTCCGAATCGTACTGTCCTTTAACTCCAGCCAACAATTCTTGTTCTGCTTGTGGCACTCCTATTCTTTCAAAAGTATTCTTTATTGCTTTTGGTACATCATTCCAAGATTTTTTTTCGGTTACTGCTGGTTTTAGATAATAATAGATATTTTCAAAATGAACAGGGGAGATATCTCCACCCCATTTAGGTATTGGTTTTGATAAATACACCTTATAAGCAGCTAATCTTTTTTCCAACATCCACTCAGGTTCTTGCTTCATCGCCGAAATCTCTCGGATTAATTTTTCATCCAAACCTCGTTCGCCTTTATACGAATAGGCAATTTTGTCGGCTTTACTTATATCCATGTTTTTCTAATCTATTAGCAACTTCTTTCCCTCCGTTTTCCACAATTCTTCCATCTTTCATTACCGCTACTCTATCGGGAATCAGATAATTCAATATCCTCTGATAATGCGTAATTACCAAAACGCTCATTTTATTTTCTTTCACCATTTCCGCTACATTTTTGGCAATGGTTGCTAAAGCATCAATATCAAGACCACTATCAATCTCATCTAAAATTAACAACCTGGGTTTCAAAATTCTCATCTGAAGTATCTCCATTTTTTTCTTTTCCCCTCCACTAAATCCTTCATTAAGTCCTCTATTCAAAAGTTCATTACTCAAATGTAATTTCTCTGCCTCATTCTCGATTGTTCTCTTTAATTCTAATGCTGATATTTTTATTTCTTTATATTTTGCACGAAGGGCAGTCAAAAGCATTTCTCGTACCGTTACTCCCGGTATTGCCACGGGATATTGGAAAGCCAAATAGATTCCCTTATTTGCTCTTTGGTCAGAAGTCATACTCAAAATATTTTCTCCTTCAAAATCGATTTTCCCTTTTGTCACCTCATATTTTGGATTTCCAATAATGGTTGAGGCTAAGCTTGATTTTCCGGATCCATTCGGACCCATAAGAGCCAACACCTCTCCTTCTTTTATAGATAAATTAATTTTCTTTAAGATTTCTTTTTCTTCGATATTAACCTTCAAATTACTTATTTTTAACATTTTATTTAGCTAAATCTTCTAACGTGTATTTTTCTAATAATTTATTGATATCTTCTGTTAATTTGTCCATAAACCTCACTTGGCCACAATCCTCACCCATTGGGCATCCCTCACAAAATACCGGTGACACTTCGCCTTCAATGGCTTCAAGAGCCTCTCTTATTTGTATCTCTCTCGGTTCGTAATTCAAGCTATATCCGCCACCTTTACCCTCACGACTGTTCAAAATTCCAGCTTCCACCAAAGAAGCGGCAATTTTACTCATAAAAGCTCTCGGCATACCCATATCAGAGAGTTCCTTTAGATTAATCCGTCCTTTCCGGCCTCGTAAAGCCAAAACTGAAAGCATAGATAGGCCATAATCAGCCTTTTTGGTAAGCGTAAACATATACTTGGACTATTATACTCCAAGTAACCGTTATTTTGTCACTTTTTTAATTAGGAAACAATACTAAAATAGTCCCATTTGAAGCTTTGAGTCATTTGTGCCTTCGTCTTTAGGGTAAGAAAAATCAACCTCGATCTCTCTTAGTTCATTCCAATGATCTTTAAATCTAAGTTTCTTATTTTTTAAACCATAATCATAAACACCTTTTGTCACCTCCACATCCATTTCACAATATTTTTTTAAATTGGCCAAGCTCTCAGGATCTCCCTTTGCCCACCACGATACCGCCTCGGCTCCTCCGGCAATTTTTCCTTGTCCCAAACACTCCTTGGCTACCGAGTCCAGCTTTACTCGATGGCCAAAGACATCTTTGATTATTTTCATTACATCAAAATGTTTTAATTTACTAAAATCTCCTTGATATATCCCATTTACCGCCGGAACGTCAAAACCCAAACTGTTATAGCCAATAATTCTGTCTGCTTCTTCAAACCAACCCCACATCAAATTAAAATCACTTTCCCAAAAGCTCTTCATTTCTCCCTTTATTTCCTTAAAATCACTGTCTATTTCTCTTCTATATGCCGATACTATAGAAATTCCCAAATCTTCCGGTTTTCTTGCTTTTATCTCATCAAAAAATCTTTTTGTTTCGATATCGAAAATCACTTCAATTCTATTCCCTTGGGTCGTCATCAGAGCTACATTTAATCACCCTTTTCCCATTTTTGCATCCGTCTTTTTCCAAACCTACCCAAAAAATATACTCCCAATCCAAAAGCAAATGCCGGAATATAATATTCCCACACTCCCGAACCAAGCAATTCAGATTCATCCGGTAAAGCAGACGGTGTAGCAATCTCTGCTGAAGCGGTAGCATTAAATCTTAATGTAAAAGAAATGCTTTGAATCCCGGAAGAAATCACCACCAGATTATCACCTTGATCCAAAGCAGTCGGTACAAATTGCCAAACACCGCTTGAACTCGCAATTGTATATTTCAACAACGACTTAATCTTTACTGCCACTTCAGCACTTGGTGATGCTGTTCCAACAAATGTTGGCACACCTCCTATATAGCTTACGATATTATAGTTTGTCCCTAAAGTTGATTGTGTTCCTACGCTCGTAAGTGTCAAGTCATAAGCCAAAACATTTTTTACCACCATCAAACTTCCCAACAAACATACCAATGTAATTATTTTTCTATTCATTTTAAATTTCAATTTCTTCATCCAATACTGGAAGACTCACTTTTACATTAGGGAACTCTTGTCTCACTTTCTCGGCTAACACCAATCGTGGTAATTCCTCTCCATGGGTCAAAATAACCTGGGATAATCCTTCCATTTTACCAAGCCAGTTCAAAATCTGTACCTGGTCTGCATGAGAACTCATTGTTTTTATTTCCTTAATTTTAGCTTTAACTGTCACTATGTTCCCCCACACGTTTACATTGTCCGCTCCATCTTTTATCTGTCTCCCCATCGTTCCGTCAGCCTGATAACCTACAAAAACAAGTTGTGTTTTTGAATCTCCCAAAAACGAAATTACATGGTGCAACACTCTTCCCCCCGTCATCATGCCACTTCCGGCCACAATGATTTTTACCCCAACCAAATTTTTTATCTGTCTACTTTTTTCCAAAGTGTCGCATAGTACCAAACTTGGAAAATCAAATGGGTCATCTGTTTTTGCTTGATTCTGTAATTTTCGATTATAAAGATTTGGAAATTCTCTAAACACTTCCGTTGCCTTAATCGCCATTGGGCTATCCAAAAACACCGGAGTTTCTGCTTTCATTTTCCCTTGTTTTTTTAATTGATCGAAAATATACAAAATCTCCTGTGATCTCTGCAAAGAAAATGAGGGTATTATTACAGTTCCATTTTCTGATTCAGCCTCCATCACAATCTTTGCCAACTCCTCTACTTCATCTCGTCTCTTATGTATTTCATCTCCATAAGTTGACTCCACAACAGACACATCTGCTTTATTTACCCAATGAGTAGGAGACAACAAAGGCTCTGGTGTGTTACCCAAATCACCACTAAATGAAATTAATTTCCCCGTATTTTTATCTTTTATCAGTACAGTCGCCGATCCTAAAATATGACCGGCATCCAAAAAAGTAATTTCAAAATCACCCACCGCAAACGGCTTATCATACTCAACTAGCTGAACTTGCTTCAAAATTTTATCAACATCCTCATCGGTATACAAAATTACTTTATTTTCTTCTTCTTTTGCAAGTTTAGCCGAATCATAAAGTACTAACTCTACCAAGGCTTTTGTCGCTTCTGTCATAAACACGCTTCCCCTAAAACCATAACGAAGTAATAGGGGAAGTCTCCCGCAATGATCAAGGTGAGCATGTGTCAAAAGTACTGCCGTTAATTTATCAAAATCAATTTTTGGTTTTATTGAGTTTAAACCTGTTTCCTCAATTTTCCCTTGAAACATTCCATAATCAATTAACAATCCTGTTTCTTTCCCCGTCAAAAAATAACATGAACCGGTAACCATTGAAGCTGCCCCCAAAAACTTTATTTTCACTATTTCAGTTTATCAGAATCAATAAAATACTTTCCTCAAACTTTTGCTAGAATGAACTCATGACTTGTCCACACTGTAACAACCCCTTGTCATTTATTACTATTGACACCGTTGATGGTCAAACCCAAACCATAGATGAGTGCCTTAATTGCGGTGGTCACTTTCTCCCTCCGTTTCTTGCCAACTTCCTTTCTGTCGAAACGGCCAAAAATATTGATTCGGTTCTTCCCAAATCAAAAACGGTACCCTCCGTTGGTCCTGTTTGTCCCAAATGTGGTCAATCTATGTCTAGTATTAAAGACGATGCCGTGCCAGAAACAGTGACTGTTTTTACTTGTCCCAATAATCATGGTGATTTTTTTCCTAAAGGTCAACTCCTCAGTTTTAAAAAAGCTCAACAGGCAAAAATTTATTACCATAAACTTTGGGGAATTCCATTAAAATCCGCCATGGCTGTTATTATTCCTCTTGTTATTGTTTTTTCTGCAATTTCTATCATGCCATCTGTGATTAAACAGCTTGGTATCTCTCAAGAATCTCGTGTCAAGGCAGGAGATATCCTTACACCACCCCTAATTACTCCCGTTTCCGACACTCAAGTTCTGATTTCATTTTCCACTAAAAATCAAGCCATTACTTCAATTCGTTTCACTGAAGGTCTAAACCAATTGTTTTTTGCTTCTCAAACGCCTCAAACTAACCATCTCGTTAGTGTTGACAATCTAATTCCAGGAACTCTCTATAAATACGTCATCATTTTAAACATCAAGGGAAAGATCACTACTACAGAAGAATATATTTTTGCCACCCCTTAGATAAAATAAAGCCACCTGTTTCCAAGTGGCTTTAAAAAAACCTTAATCTTTTACCAGGCAGTACTCACTGCCATTGTTTTCCCATCTATATCCTTCTTTAAAATATAGACGGATACTTTCCGTCCTATTCCCCACTCTTACACACTCTTTGCCTGGCCAAAAAACATCCCAGGCACTCCAGTTATACCACTCCTCATTTGTGGAGTGGTCTCCTAGAGAAATCGAACTCATGTCTGCCGAATATCCCCCCACAGACATATAGTCCGACGGGGTTTCAACGTAATGTATTTCTACGTTACGTTCTATATCTCCCCCCTTAAAAAAACTTACAGTATTAAATACCGTGTTAATTACAACTAACACTGTAATCAAAAATACTATAAAAACAACGAAACAGCTTTTCATTTCTCCTCCTTTGGAGATATAAGGTAATTTGAGATTTAAGGTTCACTTACAGGCACAATACTACCACAAAAAGCCCTATTTGTCAAGTTATGGGATATTATTTGTGCCTAAGATATATAATCAAACTATGCCTATCACCCGCACCCTATCTCCCTACGAACGAAACCAGCTTAACAAGTGGGCACCAAAAATAGATTTAAGCTCGATCGGAGAAAAACCAATTGAATACGTCACTGGTCACGCTGAATTTGCCGATCAAGATTTTATAGTCACCAAGGACACTCTCATTCCCCGCATCGAGTCCGTTCAAATAATCAGCATCGCTTTACAATTTATCGACAATCATTCTTTAAGTCACCCAGTTATCGCCGACATTGGTACTGGTTCTGGCTGTTTGGGGATATCTCTTGCTGTAAAACTCTCCAAAACAAATACTCCCTACAGTATCTTTCTCTCCGACATCTCTCCACAAGCTCTCAAGGTTGCCGATTTAAACGCTCAAAGGATTCTTCATTCGCCAGAAAATATCTTTTTTCTTCAGTCAAATCTCTTAGAAAATTATCCTCAAATAAAATTCGATCTCATTTTAGCCAATCTCCCTTATATTCCATCTCAAAATATTTCCAAACTTCACTCTTCTGTAAAAGACTTTGAACCAAAAATCGCTCTTGATGGTGGTTTAAAAGGAAATCTTTACATCAATGCTCTTCTCTCCAAACTCCCCCTGTTTCTATCCAAAGGTGGCCATGCTATCTTTGAAATTGACGACACTCACTCTTTTGATAGTTTCACTATTCCTCAAAACATCACTGCCACCATCAAAAACGACACTTTTGACAAACCCCGTTTTCTTATTTGCTCCTATTTATAGTAACTTTTTATCTGAAAAAGAAAATACATCGATATTCCGGTCCCGATTATCAAACTTCCCAAATTAATAGTCACCAAATTATAAACTGCCATTACTAGTGCGGAATAATACATTAATTTCCATGACGTCATTTTTCTTTTAAATAACCCCGGTAAGGCCACCGCCATCAAAATCATGCTGACAATTGAAATCAGCCACATAACACCATAACCGTATCCATAACCGTATCTACCATAACCAAACATCATTCCGCCAAACCCCAAAGTAGCCAAAAGACTTGGTAAACTCACTACCAAAGCAACTACTACTATCCACGGACTAAACTTAACAATTATTTCTTTTACTTTGGCTGGTAATGCCGGAAGTATTTTTACAAAAATATCCTCAAGTTTCAATTCCAGTTGTTTAATAACTCCTCCTTCAATCTTTTTTTTCGCCATAAGCTATTTTACACACATTGTTAATATTTGTTACACTTATCTGTATGTTTAAAATCTGGACCGTGTGCCTTGCTATCACCGTTCTTGGTTTGTTTTTTGGCTATAATACCCATACTATTAATCGTTTTGAAACACGAGAAGACTTCGACCCTAAAGATACCTCTGCCATTTTTCAAAACACCCCTCTCACTGTTCCTAATTACCTCGCCAAACTCCCCACGCCAAAAAAAGTACTCGGAGATTCTAATGCCGACAAAAAAATCTATGTCGATTTAAACAACCAAATGCTTTACGCTTACGAAGGCGAAAATCTTATCTACAGTTTCCTTGTCTCCACTGGCAAATGGGGCAAAACACCTACTGGTGTTTTCAGTATTTGGGGAAAATTTCGTTATACCAAAATGAGTGGAGGTTCTACCGCTCTTCATACTTACTACTATCTCCCCAATGTTCCCTATGTTATGTTTTTTGAAAATGATCAAATTGCTGCAACACGAGGTTTTTCTATTCATGGCACATATTGGCACGAAAATTTTGGTCACCCCATGTCTCATGGCTGTGTCAATATGAAAACTTCCGAAGCAGCTTTAGTTTATGAATGGGCAAACCCTAGGATCCCCGATGGTAAGAAAACTATTCGTTCCTCAACCGAAAATCCCGGAACTCAAATCATTATCTACGGAACAGCACCCAAATCTTAATTCTCTTATCAACTAACCTCTAAATCCCTTAAATTAGTTTCTTAATTTTTGGCATTAACTTTTCAGTTGTCTTTTCCCCAATTTCAATTAATTCTTTTCCCTTCACAAAATCAAAATCTGTCACATAAGGCATTTCTGGCTCGATTATTACACTCGCTTCTCGTGCTTCTTTTTTTGCTAAATTGTATCTTAGCGCAAAATAACTATCTTTTAATATATCCAAAGTTGAGTTTCCCGCACCTCTTTTGCGATTTTCTTTTGAAAAATATACCCCATCCAAATTCACGGCAATGATAATATCCGCACCCATCTCTTTTGCCACCTCCACGGGAACAGGGTCTGAAACTCCACCATCAACCAATACTGATCCTCCTAATGCTATCGGAGAATATATCAAGGGAACTGAAATACTTGCCCTCACTGCATCTGCCAAACTTCCTTTAGAAAACACAACCGTTTCTGCTGAATATAAATCTGTCGCTACCGCAGCAAAACGAATACTTAACTCTTCAATTTTGTTATCTCCATAAATTCTTTTTAAATACTCCAATGTTTTTTGACCTTTAATCAAACCACCCTTCCATGTCGGATCAACCAATACTTCAATAAGATCTTTATAAGTAAACTCCTTTATAATCTCTTCCAGTTGTGATATTCCCCCTTGTAACGCAAACAACCCTCCAACCAAGGCACCCGCGCTCGACCCAACCACTAAATCAATTGGTATCTTATTCTTTACTAAAGCTTTAATTACTCCAATATGCGTCAATCCTCTCGCCCCGCCACTTCCTAGAACCAAACCAACTTTTTTCTTTTTTTGGAATATACACATTAAAATAATGTTACACCACCCTCATTAACAACATATAATTATTTTCGTGAACTATATTCAAACAATCATCCTTGCTATTATCGAAGGTCTCACAGAATTTTTGCCTATTTCCAGTACTGGGCATCTCATTCTCGCCCAAAAAATTCTCGGAATAACTTCAACTGAATTTACCAAAAGCTTCGATATTATTATTCAGCTCTCAGCCATTATTGCCGTCATCGTTCTTTACTGGAATAAAATACTAAACTCAAAAAATCTCTGGAAACAAATCACCCTCGCTTTTATTCCAACTGGGGTTCTTGGCTTTACTCTCTACAAGTTTGTCAAAGGATTCCTTCTTGATAATGTTACCGTTACCATCTTTATGCTTCTCATTGGTGGTTTAATTTTGTTAATTATTGATCGTTTACCAAAGCAAAAACTAAATTCCAAAAAAATCACCCATTTAAACACCTTAAATCTTCTCTCTCTCGGTTTATTTCAATCACTCTCGATGATTCCGGGAGTATCTCGTTCTGCTGCCACTATAGTAGGTGGTCTTTTCTCCGGTCTTTCAAGAGTTGAGGCTGTTGAGTTTTCTTTTCTTCTTGCCATTCCCACCATGGCTGCCGCCAGTGGTTATGACTTACTCAAAACCGGGTTTTCCTTTTCTGCACACGAATATTTACTTTTAGCCATTGGTTCTCTTTTTTCTTTTCTTTCAGCCATGGTTGCCGTAAAAATCTTTACCTCATTTGTTGCCAAACACAACTTTAGCGTTTTTGCCATTTACCGAATTATTCTGGCTCTTGCCTTCTTGATCATTTTGTAAACCCAACCTTAATTTCCAAATCTTCTATTATTTACATATATTATCGTAGTGCCATGCTAAACTAAACCATGAAAGACAGCCTAAAAAAAATCTATCAAATTATTGACGATCTCTCTTCTTCCAATACTCTAAAAAAATATCGTGTTGTTTCTTCCTCTCAAGGTTCATGGTTAATTGTTGATGATAAAAAGGTTTTAAATCTTTGCTCAAACAATTATCTTGGTTTGGCCGCAGATGACAAAATCCGTCAGGCGTCTATCGATGCTATCAATAAATATGGTGTCGGTACCGGAGCAGTCCGCGCCCTTTCAGGGAACTCTTTTCTTCATGAAGAATTAGAAAAAGCCCTTGCCAAATTTAAAAATGTTGAGGCAGTTATGTTGACTAATAGTGGTTTTGTCGCCAATCTAATTGCTGTTCAAACCTTAGTCGACAAAGAAGATATCGTCATTAGCGATGAATTAAATCATGCTTCAATCATTGACGCAATAAAACTCTCTCAAGTCCAAACAAAATTCATTTATCCTCACAACGATTTAAGGGGTTTGGAAGAAAAACTTCAAGAAGCCAAAGTTCTTCAAAAAGAAAAACGTTCCGATGGAACGGATAAAATAATTCTTATCATTACCGATGGTGTTTTTAGTATGGATGGTGATCTTGCTCCACTTCCCGGTATCGTAAAACTTGCCAAAAAATATGGCGCCGTCACTATGGTCGATGACGCTCATGGAGAAGGGGTCGTTGGAAAAGGAGGACGCGGTATTGTCGATCATTACAATCTTCACGGACAAGTCGATATTGAAGTCGGCACTCTTTCAAAAGCATTTGGTGTTCTTGGTGGTTGCATTGCCGGAAATCGAAAACTTATCGAGTTTTACAAACAAAAAGCTCGGCCTTTTTCTTTTTCCACCGGCCTATCTATTCCGGACACCGCCGCCTTACTCGAATCGGTCAAGATTTTATCCAACTCACCCTCATTAGTTGAAAATTTATGGGAAAATGCCGCTTATCTTAAAGCTGGTTTCCAAAAACTTGGATTTGATACCGGCCACTCGGAAACCCCTATAACCCCCGTCATGATTGGTGACGAAATAATCGCCAAAACATTAAGTGCCAATCTTTTTGAAGAAGGTGTTTTCGCCACCCCTATCGTTTTTCCTATGGTACCTAAAGGTAAGGCGAGAATAAGAGTAATGCCCTCTAGCTCTCACACCAAAAAAGATCTCAATTTTGGTTTAGAAAAATTCTCGATTGTTGGCAAAAAAATGGGGCTTATCTCAAGATAATTATATCGCTATCGGCACAAACCTAAGATGCTCTGTAGCCAGAGTATCGCAATCATTTTCCCAACAAACCCGATCTAAATCGGAAATTGTCCAGCGGATTTCAATAACAATCGTTATTGAAAAGGGACAGAGTGGGTTATTATTTAGAATCCCGTATATTTCTTAAAAAAATTACTTTTTCTTTGAAATTCCCTTCTTTGCCTTTGTCATTGTCTTTTTGACTTTTGCTATTTCTGTTTTGCCTTTTCTTACAGTCTTTCTTACGGTTCTTTTAACAGCTTCTCTGTTTTCTTCTTTTGAAAGAAACATCGCTGCTGCTCCGGCAAATATACCCAACACGGTTGCTCCAATAGCAGCCAAGACTCCTTTGTTAACATTCTTTTTGGCAGGTCTTTTCATATCTTCGAAAATTATTAACTAATTCATTATTACATAAAATCTATTGTTATTATCAGCCACCTTCAATTACTTCTGACTCCATCACCAAAAAGTGTTCCAAACCCCAGGTCAAATACCGATATCTATATAATAGATACTTGATGAAAAAAAGTTATATCAAAATAATCCGCAATGTAATTATTGTCGTCACCACTATTGGATTACCTATTGGGCTAATCATCTTCTTTAAAAACGACATTAAATACTTCGAAAAATTAATCTCCACTTCAGGAATTCTTGGCCCCCTACTTTCTATTCTACTAATGGGAATGCTTTCGGCAACACCAATCCCCACCGATCCTATTGTAATTCTTAATGGTGCCATTTTTGGACCTATTATGGGCATCTTTGTTTCCTGGATGGGCAATAATTTTGCCTCGATTATTGAATACTTTATTGGACGTGGTCTTAGTGAAGTGGCAGATTTTGAAAAAATAAAAAGCAAACTACCCTTTGGCTTAAACCGTTTCCCTGCTGATTCAGTTTGGTTTCTTCTTTGTGGTCGTTTTATCCCTCAATTTGGAGGCAAAATTGTCTCCCTCACTGGTGGTTTTTACAAAGTTCCCAAGCTCCGTTACCTATGGACAGCAATTATTAGTAATCTTCTCGGTTCAATGATTCTCGCTTTTGGTGGTTATTCTCTCCTCCACATACTTTAACAACCGCTGTTATGCCCTACAATCAAAAGTTATTTTCCGATAAATTTCTTCTTGTAATCACTTAATACAATCCGTTTTCATGAAAACATTCGATATATTTTTTATCCATATCTTGAACATGGTTTACCAACCAATCAGACATAAACGTCACTAACTCTATAGAAAGCATTACCACATCATTATGATGTTTTTCTTTTATTTTTTCTAATTTCTCGACAAAGTTTCTGTGTGCTTCGATATGTTCTTTTTTTCCAAGATAATTAAACTCTATAAAATACTTTTCTTCTGTATTAAAGTGATATACCGCATAACGTTCGAGCTCTTTTATTATTTGACTTAACGTTTCTTTTGGATTGACCACATTAATTGTTTTTGATAGTTTGTCCATCAATAATACAAACTGTTTATGTTGTTCGTCGATAATTGAAATCCGTACACTATATTTTTCATCCCAAATTATTGCCATAGTCAAACCATTTTATCTAATAATCAAAACCCCTACAATCCCCAAAATACTAAGACATAAAAGGCATGGACCAATGGCACCTCGAATAACTCTTCTTGTTTTATTCTTCATCCCCACCACCGCTTCAGCTGCCATAATATCTGCAACTGCCACCGTATTCCCCATAGCGGCTCCGGATATTTCCAAAGCCAATATTTTTGATACTGAATAATTATAGATATTTCCTGCTTGAACCAATATATTTGCAAACAATATATTGGAAACTGTAATACTTCCGGTAATAAATGTGCCAAAAGCACCAATAAAGGGAACAAAAAACGGCAAAGCTTTTTCATGAATGCTCCCGGTCAATACACTCAATACTGGTGGCAGACCTGATATGTTATTTCCAGAATTCAGCATCAACTGCGTCATTGTTGACATTGAAAGTATTACCAAAAATGGTTCAATCGTTCTCTTTAATGCCTTCTTTAGGCTACCAAACAACAGTTGTTTTTTTCCCCACCACAAGGCAAAAGGAATTCCACTAATCACAAAAATTATTCCTGGATTAAAAAAATTAAAACTATATTTATATCCCCAAGGAAAATTAATATCTAAAGGTTTCAATACCAATTTTCCCAAAACCAATAATAACAAAGCTGTCAAATATGGCAACCCTACTTTATACAAAGGAAAGTTCATCTTATTCCTTGTATTAATAATCAAACTTCTTTCAACCTTTGGAACAAATAATCTCAATTTTAATGAAACAACCACCAATATAATTGCCAAAATTGAACCAATCACTGAAACAAATTCTTGACCAAAACTCACTACCGCAACTGAAGAAACAACAAACAAAAATCCTGACCAAATCGCAAACGGTAATCCTTCAATAAAATGACGCCATTTTTCTTTTTGGTTTTTAACTAAAATATAAAGCATAAAAATCGGAATTAATAAACCAACACTGTTAAACAACACTGCCATCCGTGGCACTCCAGTAATATCTAAACCTGAAAAACCAACTCTAATTGGAGTTCCCACTGCTCCAAAAACACCCGCACTACTATTTCCCAAAAGAGAAATAACCACGGCTGTCAATGGTGACAAACCTATGCTTACCAATATCGGTGCCACGATTGCCCCAGGAGTTCCAAATCCCGCCATTCCTTCAAGGAAATTAATCATAAACCAAGCCAATAATACTGTTTGAACCCGATAATCTTTTGAAATCGACTCTAAATATATACCTATATTATTGATTATTCCAATGTCCTTTAATATTTCCAGAAAAAATACTGCCCCAAAAACAATTAATAAAATATCAAATCCAACAAAAAACCCTTTAATCGTCGAATTTAACAAAAACAAAGGAAATATTTTCCAATAAAATATTTGAATTAAAAACTCTGCCATCATAGCCAATAATGAAATTTTCAATAACGATATTTTCTTAAACAACAATAATCCCAAAATCAATAAGAAAGGAAAAAGTGCAACCAATAACCTTAAATCAAGCATCTCACTCCATTCTATATTTATTATTACGATTCCGCAAAAATAACATAGGTGTGGTATGCTCGAATTAATTATTCTATGAGTATTGAAAACAAAGTAGCCGTTGTCACAGACACAAGTTGTTCCATTCATCCAGAGTCTTCTCTCGCAAAAGAGTTAGGAGTTAATATTGTTCCGTTAGACATAAAATTTTTTGAAAATGGTCAATGGATTTCCCTACCCGACACTAATATTTCTGCAAAGGATTTCTATCAAAAAATGCGCTCCCAAGAGAAACTTCCTCAAACATCAGGTGCTCTTACCGGACGAGTCTCTAAGATTTATGAAAAATTTGGAGAGGAACACCGCCCTATTATTTCACTTCATATTACAGCTCAACATTCAACCGTCTGGGAATCCGCCCTATTAGGATCAAAAATTGCCACCGAAAAGTATCCCCATCTCCTTATCGAAGTTATCGATTCCAAACAAATATCTCTCGGCATTTGGTTTTTGGTAGAACAAGCCGTCAAATTAGCCAATGAGGGGTATCCGCTTGAAGATATCAAAAACCAAATTCTTCAATCTATACCCAAAACAGATTTATTTATCTCTCTTTCCACTCTTGATAATGTTATCAAAGGTGGTCGGTTACCCTCCGCAGCAGGATATATTGGTAGTAAACTCAGTCTCAAACCCATAATCGGCCTTGATAACGGCAAAATGAAAATTCAAGGAATATCCAGAACAGAAACAAAAGCCCAAAGAGAAATGATAAAAAGGGTTGAAAATACCAAAGGAGACATCATAAAACTAGCAATTATCCACACAAATTTTCCGGAAGGAGCCCAGCTGCTCAAAGATAATCTGTCCGGTATATATTCCAACGATATCTCCATTTTTGAGGCAGGACCGGTTCTGGGGGTACACGCTGGAGAAAAAGCAGTCGGCATTGCCCTCCAAAGGGCGTAAACATACTCCGCTAACAAGCGGAGTATCGCTATCAAACTCTTTATTTAGCCTTAATTTGAATCTTCTTTGGAGTTGTTTTTGGAGATTTTACAAAAATCACCGTCATTACTCCATTCTTACTAGTTGCCTCCGGTTCCACACCATCATCAATGTCTCCCGGAACAGCCACTCTGTACGAAAATGACCTACTTGATTCACGATAGTATTTTCTTGCTTTATCTTCTTCTTTGGTTTCACCTCGAATCCACAAATATCCATCTTGAAAAGTAATTTCTACATCTTTTGGCTCAATTCCAGGTACCGCCGCTTCAACGTATACATTCTTTTCATCTTCAGATACCGATAAGCCACTTGGGGTTGAAGGGGTTGTCAACCAGTCGTCTTCATCATTCCAAAAAGAAGGCATTCTAAACGAAGGAAAAGATAATAATCTACTTGGTATAAGATCAAAAGCCATTTGGCTCACCCCCTTTCTTAAAGTAATTGATATTATTAGCACTAATATAATACGAGTGATAATTTATGTCAATATCTACCTTATTATCCCGAATATTAAATACAAGAAAACCGGGGCATTCCCCCGGTTTATTATTCTATCTTTCGACAATTTTATCTAAAACACTATCAATTTTTTGCTCCATGGTTTGTGTTTTATCCGTTCGAGTACCAATTTTAATTATCGTGGCAATCCTTGGTACACCCAACCGATGTAGTCGTTCATGAATTTCATGAACAGCACCCATCAGTTCCATAAAATCACCCACCATGTTTGTTCCGTTTGCATGAAGAATGTGGTTAATTGATCTTTCGTTCAATATTTCTTCGCAAACCGCTATGTATTTAGACAAGCTTACCCCAACCCCAATCGGTATCACTGTTAACTCAACCATCGCGTCCATCTAAACCTCCTTAAATTAACGTGCTCTATCTTGGCTAGATATTACCACAAATCACAAAGAAAGGTTCAAATATTAAATCAACCCCAATATTTCAAAACACCCTCAAAAAAAGTAAAATCAATGCCAAAATCGTCATCAACCCAAAAACCCCAACTGTTTGCATAAATAATTTAACCCCTTGTTTCTTCTTTCCCTCAAAATATAGTTGAATCGGTTGGTAACAAAACAAATAAGCCATCACTGCTGCCGAAAGAGTAAATAGCGAAATCATCGCAATTGGAGCCATAAATGAATCGGGCCCTTTTAAATCTTTGGTTCCAAAATACATTCCCAGCACTAAAACAACTATATATAACGAAGCCGTCAAAGCATTTAATACTGGATTTTTACTCATAAATTAATTATAAACCTCACTCAAATAGTGATTACAACAAATGTTCCTGAAAATATTTTTCCAGTCTTTTCCTTTCATTTTCGTCTTCATCCGCCAATAATTCTACTACACTTGTATACGTCTTAACAATTTCTTCTTCTAGCACCACATCTTCTTTTGATAATTCTTTTTCATCACCCCATTGAAAAGGTTTTTCCTCTCTTTGTATTTCAGGGGTCAAAAAAGTGGCTTGAATATATTGCTCCTTTTCACTCATACAAACAGAATATCATTGCTCTGATTAATAATCAAACGTAAATAACTTTTCACAACAACAACCTGCGGTTCACAATCTCGTGCCATTTTAGTGACAAATAAATTATTTGGGAACAAAAAATTACAGAATCAGCAAACTAATAGATACAATCATCATCCCCAAAGTTATTCCCAATATTGCATTGTGTCCATGTTCATCTCGGAAACAGGCCGGAAGCAGTTCATCAAAACTGATATAAACCATTACCCCTGCAACCACAGCAAAAATATATGAAAGAATATTTTGGTTAAGAAATGGCTTCAAAAGCAAATAGGCGATTATTGCTCCAAACGGTTCTGCCATCCCGGCAACAAATGCGTATTTAATCGCTTTTCTTTTACTCTGAGTAACTTGATAAATTGGTGTCGCGATCGCAATTCCTTCAGGTATATTGTGAATCGCAATTGTTAAGGCCAGAATAATTCCTAATCCGGTATCTGAATATGAACTCAAAAATACAGCCATGCCTTCCGGAAAATTATGAATTATTAATCCTAATGTAATAACTACCGCTGTAGATAACATTCGAGAATCAATATTCTTATCTTTTTGGCCTATTTTTTCTTTAAGATACTGGTGAGGTACCAAAAAATCGATTAACGCCATTACAACAATTCCAAAATAAAAAAATATATTTGCATATAAATAACCAACATTCTTTGTAGCATAAGGCAGTAATTCAATAAATGAAATACTAATCATTACTCCAGCAGACAGTCCAAGGAAAAATCCAACAAATTTTCGATTTGACAGTGCGTGAAAAAAATACAAAACGCTTCCAGTTACCGTCGATAATCCAGCAAGAAATGTAAGAAACAACGGAAATGCTATTTCATTTAAACTCACCCATCAATTGTATCAAGAAAACTATTTGTTCCTCTCCAATCGTTATTATCTCAATTATTTAAATTATTATTTTTCTCTAATACTGCTCATTATCGCTTGTGGTTTATACTAAATTGGCTCGCTCGCTGGGTCGATTTTCGAACAAGAACAATTTATTTTCCGAGAGAGGCTGCCTCTTCCTTACTAATAAACTGATCTAAGTAATTCTTATACCAAAATTCTCTCCCATATTCGATCTTTTTATTCCTTTGTTCCAGAATTCCCAGATCTACAAGACTTTTTACCAACTTATTCGCTTGTGGACGTGAAAGCTTAGTCCACTCTTCAACTTTTTTAACATTAACAATGGGTAGCTTAAATAAATTTTCAAGAACAATAATGCCTTTCTCAGTACGTCTACCCAGTGATTGTATTTTCAACATATCAGACTGTCTCAGAACATTAATTTTTTTTGAAGTCTCAATTGCTTCAGTAGCAATGATTGCCACTCCGTCGAGGAAAAAATCTAACCACCCAGAAACATCTCCATCCTCGCTATGATATGAATTCAAAGCCTCATAATACGCTTTCCTATTATTTAAAAAATATTCAGACAAATAAAGAACCGGCCTCTCAAGAACACCTAACTTGCATAAATAAAATGTTGTTAACAATCTACCTGATCGTCCATTACCATCCAGAAATGGGTGAATAGTCTCAAATTGCGCATGTGTCAAAGCCGCTTTAATAAGGGGGGGATATTCATCTTTTTCATATAAAAATTTCTCCAAATCACTCAAGGAACCGTTCATCTCATGGGGAGGCGGTGGAACAAATTTAGCTGTACTTGGAGATCCTCCACCTATCCAATTCTGAGACTTTCTGAACTCTCCAGGAGTCTTACCGGGCGCATCCATAGTATCTTCTAGTAATACTTTGTGAATTTCCCGAATGAATCTTAAAGATAAAGGTAACGATTCAATCCTTTTTAACCCATATTCCATGGCATCAATATAATGAAGAATCCGATCAACATCCTCGGGAAACTTACTCTGGATATTAGCTTCAGATTTAATTACATCTACCATTGTTGCCTTGGTTCCTTCAATTTCACTTGATTTCGACGCCTCCTTCCGAATATACATTAGGATAAAAAAGTCTAGATCGGGTAACAATTGTGTGATTCCGTCAAGTTTTCCCAAATTTAAGACGGCTTTCGCGTGCAATTGCTGAGTCTTTGGGCTCAAAGAAATAAGTTCTTCAGGCGGAAATTTGTCAGGCACAAACGCCCTGTATCCGGCCGGTTGATAAATATATTTACCTATTGTCATACCTTACATCTTCTATTAACTTGTAAGGATTATACAATAAAACCTAACATCTGTCAAGAAGATGTTAGGAGTGACAAGTGCTTTCTTAAGGGGAATTTTCGAAGTTTGGTCTACTGCAAGAGATATAAAATCTATCAAGCTACTGATTCAGGAGGCTAATACAAGCAGTCGACGCAGCCATTATCTCCTTAGGAAGACTACCGCTAGATTCATACTCTGTATCAAACCTCGTAAGTTCAGTTTCACTATAGTTGCTTGTCATGTAATTTGCCACGCATGTGCAATATGATACTTTTGTTGAATCCCCCTCAATGCATGCCTTCACGAAATTTTGACGGTAAAGATCTTTAAACGACTCTCCATTCGTATTACCAACAGAGCCGTAAAACGCCAATGCGTATAGCATTGCGCCGATTACAGTCAAAACAATATCTCCAGTGCCAAACTTTGATTTAACTAGTTTATCGTCAAATCTTTTTTCCCAATACTTGTTTAGAGCCTTCTGAACAAACACAAGAATCACTACCTGTCCTAATATGAAAAAACCTGAAGCTTTTATGCATATATTAAAGATAAGAAACAAAGTAGCAAGAAGGTCGGGTCTTATCTTATTTTCTTTATCATTCTCACTGACAATTGTTGAAATGTGTTTAAAGAGTGGAAATGCAGTAAATCCTGCAAACAATGCATCAAGCAAAAGCGTAAACTTTCCCCTCTTAATCCCCAACAAGAAGTTTGTTGATTTACATTGTCTATAAAACCAATATATTTCATATAGCCCAAATGTTGCAATCGAAAGAACAATCAATTTTGTTGTCGAAATTACATATGGATATGGAGCTATTTTTTGATCTACAACCTCAACCTCATCAATTACTTTCTTCACCAAAGTTCGCTTTAGTAATTCCTTTCCACATTTTTGACAGAATTTCGCCCTGTCTCTGTTTTCTGCTCCGCAATTTATACAGAACATAATTCGGATTATATATTAATTAATAATCTCGCTACAACTACTTCTTTATGCCCGATGATGTCGCTTCATATGAAACTTCATCAAAAAATTCAGTAATCACATGTGAAGGAATTAATACTCCAAAATTCTGATAATCACCTGTTAAGACCGCTGACGGAATACCAACAAAACAACCATACTGATCTATCGCCAAGCCACCAGAGTTGCCACTATCAACCTTTGCGGAAGTTAAAATATAGCCAGATTCAAAATCAAAATTACTAATAACTCCATCAGTAACCGTAAGATTGTAGTTGTGACTTGTTGACGGATATCCAAATATTCTGACAGAATCTCCTAGTTTTGACGGAATATCTGAGCAACCAGGAGGTGCTTGAAACGCAATAAACGAATTAGGATATGTTCCCCATGAATATCCATCTTCATCAAAATACAATCCCACAATCTTCAACAATGCAATATCATATTTTTCGCTCAATTCTGGAATAATTACAGGGTTTGCCTCATATATCTCAAGTGGTTCACCAGTATCTGAATCTGGAATTGTAACAAAACAATATGTTGCACCTTCGACCACATGGTTATTAGTTAACACATCGCCATCTTCTGAAAAGACTGTTCCAGAACCACTGTATTCATTATCACAAATGATATTGACCACCGACCTAATGTTTTTTGACTCTATTGATTCTTGCTGACCTTGAACAAAATTACCTTCTTTCACACCTGATTCATCCCCCGTGTTACCAATCACTACAATAGTGGTAAACAAAAGAACAATTGCTATTACACCAACTACAAGAAGGGTGTTTCCTATCGACTTTTTACCTCGTTTATTAGGAGGTGTTTCTTCCTTCAAGGATAAATTTTGCCCACAATAAATACAAAACTCGTCGTCTTTCTTTACTATTTTTCCACAAGTATCACAATATTTAGTTATTTTTAACATTTTTATTATTCAAGGAGTTTATTAACGTCATTTTTTTTATATCTTCGATCACGCCTTACTCCAATCCTGACAGCTTTTAAAATTCCCTTCTTGTCCCACTGTCTTAACGTGTTTGGATGAACCTTTAACATCTTACAAACCTGAGACATTTTTAGGAGTTCGTTACTTTCGTTTCTTACCATGACCATATCTTACTTGATATTACTTCACATTGAAATACAATATGAGTCAGAATGAAAATAACAATTTTTAAGAATCCCAAAGAAGTCGACAATAATACACTCAAATACATTAAGCTACTAGAGCAATCAAAAGACTTTTGGAAACTAATAGAAATAGTACGAAAAAAATCAAATATTCCCCAAGGGGGTTATTTATTCTTAGATGATAAATTACCAATAAAACAACAAAAAGTAATTATTAAACAAATTCTTGAACCGTGGCCCGAACTAGATAGAAAGGGTCCTCGTCATAGAGCAATTGTGAGAAGCAGCCTTATTATTCTTTTGTTGTTAGATCTTCCAGAAAGTTGGTTTTTTGCAATAACTACAATAATCATGTTCAACCTCATATTTCCTCCAAGCTCGTATCAAGACTCATTCGAAACAAAATATATTGATACACGAGTTCCTAAAACCAAACAAGATGCTTTTCGTCCCGAAAGATCTGTTCAAATTTCAATCAAAGAAAAAATGACAATAAAAGAGATCGTCAATCAAATTAATAAGCACAAAAATCAACTTTTAAAACAAATAAGTAATTTGCCATCAGGACCACAACAAATAACCTGGTTAAATAAAACAAAAAATATTGACATTAAAACAAGAATTAAAGAGCTCAAAGAAAGTGGAAAAACATATAAAGAAATAGGCGATAAGATCCTGTCGGAAAATAATGATTCATCAATCAGCTTTGAACTATCTAAATCACAACTATCAACTTATCTAAAAAGATTTAACAGAACAATAAATAAAATTATCACTGATAAACCATCACTGAATTACATCTATAAAGAGGCAAAAAAACAAAAGTTAACAAGTTGAAGTAATCACAAATGTTAACCTTTAGTATTTGAGAATTATCTAAGTCAAATGGAGATCGTATATTTATCTCCAAATGATAATAGATGAATATTTCTCCAGCTCTGATTTAGCTCTCGTCACCACCCTTTCTCTCTTCTACCCCATCGATTCACTCGACAGGTCTAGTCCTCCCAAAGTCCAGTTCTATTTCAAAAGAGATAGTGATCTAGACAAAATTATCGAGTCCTACTGGAAAGGTGAAATAAAAATAAATCCTCAAACCTTTTTCAACCAGCTCAAAATTATCAAAACTAGGCTCTATGAGCACTAATTTCAATGAGCCAAACTTTGATCTCAGAGCTCCAACAGATCCTTATTTCAGACTTTGGAATCAATGCCAACATCAAACAGGCTATAGAAATTGGCGACTCTCTTACAAAGTTTTCGAAACTATTACTAAACATGAAAAAAAATGACAAATCTAAAACCTCGATCAAAATATAGCCTCATCAAAATAATAAGAGACACTGAAAAAGCAATTAAGCTCAAATGTTACAACTGTCAATGTTTCCAAAAAAAACTTGATTGCCAATTTACACCCTGCACCCTCTATCCCTATCGACCATGGGCATCTAAGAAACATTCCCGTTTTCCCAAACCTAGAAAATAGAAAATCAGAAATCACATAACTAAAATGACTATTGATATACAAGACGTCAAAGTAAAAATAAAACTCCTTAAAGATGCGGGGAAAACTCTCGCTCAAGTCGACTTAATTCTCTTTGATGGTTGGACAGAACACGGATGGCGAGTTATGACTTCAGAACATCTGAATCCCATCCTTCAAGAACACATATGGATTCAATCCCCGTGTTTCAGAATCGGATCCACTTGGAAAGAAATGGTTTTTGTCGACGATAAAAAACTTTACGAAAAATTGCAAGAAAAAATATACGATTCCTACCATCTATCAAAAATTAAACAAGATCAAGAACAAAACAGCGCATCATTTGAAAACGGAGAACCAATTGAAGAAATACCTTTCTAAAGTGTGTAAAAACTCATCACCCTATTCAAATAAAAATACGTATATAGTCCTCTATATAGTAACTCTATATAGTAACTATATTATTTCTCTTAAGAAAGTAACTATAGAGTCTATATTACCCCCTTGTTTAATGGTTTCGTTTAGCGTTTATCTGAGTGGATTACTACGGCTAATTACTTAACAATACTTGATATTACTTAATATTTAAAGTAGACTTAAAATAACATGAAAAGTGTCATCTTGTGCAGGGTTTCTAGTAAAGAACAAGAAGAAACTGGCTATTCTTTAAGTGCGCAAGAAAAATTCCTGAACTCATACCGAGAAAAACAAGGTTTTCAGTTAGTAAAACTATTCTCTATCTCAGAATCAGCAAGTGGTAAAAAACAAAGAGCGTTATTTGACCAAATGTTAAGTTTTGTTAAGTCCAATGAGATCAAAATCATTATTTGTGAAAAAGTCGATAGACTTACCAGAAACTTCAAAGACATGGTCATGATTGATGACTGGCTTGAGGGAGACGAAAACCGACAAGTTCATTTAGTCAAGGATTCTTTGATAATGCACAAAAACTCTCGTTCTCAAGAAAAACTCAACTGGGGTATCCGCATTCTGTTTGCCAAAAATTATGTCGACAACTTGTCTGAGGAGGTTAAAAAGGGTCAAAAAGAAAAGATTTCTCAAGGTTGGTTACCAACAAAACCACCTCCAGGATACAAAACCATTGGAGAAAGCGGGCGTAAAGAACATGTCATTGATGATAAAAGATCCAGCCTCATCAAACGGATGTTCAATCTTTATGCTTCAGGAGATTACTCCATTATCCGTCTTACAAAAGTGATGTATCAAGAAGGACTAAGAACAGATACAGGAAACAAAGTTCAAAAAAGCAGAATCGGTTCCCTACTCTCAAATCCTTTTTATATTGGAAAAATCTATTGGAATAATCAAATATATGATGGCAAACAAGAAGGTTTGATTAGTGATGAAACTTTTAACAGAGTTCAGAGAGTCTTAAAAGGAAAAAATACACCCAAATACAGTAAACATGAGTACCAATTTAAGGGTCTTATTAGGTGTAAGGAATGTAAGGGAGTCATTACTTGGGAAACTCATAAAGGAATAACCTACGGACATTGCAATCATTACAGAAACTGCACGCAAAACATTTGGGCAAAGGAAAAAGAAACAGAAAACACAATCGTCGAAGGTCTAAACAAACTCAAATTAAATAGCCCAAAACTTACAGAATGGATTAGAAAAGCCCTCAAAGAGAGCCATCAAACTGAAGTTGAATATCATCAGTCAACCCAAGCCGAACTCAAACAACATTACGACCAGATACAAAATAGACTCGATCGCCTTTTTGACGAAAAGCTGGACGGAAATCTTGAAGATTCCTTCTACAAACGAAAACTAGAGCAATATACTCAAGAAAAAGAAAATATTCTTAAAACAATAAAGAATCACTCAGATTCCTCAAATAACTACCGCCAAAAATGTCTCGAAACATATGACCTTGCACAAAACGCCGGTATTTCATTCACTAACGGCAGTCCAGAACAAAAACATGAACTAATAAATCTGGTGTTTGAAAATTTAATACTCGACCAAGGAAAGCTAAACTACACCTACACAAAACCCTTTGATTTGTTATTTAAGGCTGTCCAAGCCACAAACAGTTCGAAAGACGCAAAAACAACTCCACAAGACACAATTACTTTCGAACTCGGAAAAAAGACTGATGAATCAAACACAAATGGTCAAATATTACCTATTCGACCTACCTGGCTCCCCCGCGTGGGCTCGAACCACGGACATCCTCCTTACAAGTGCCCTCAACTTTCGAAGAGGCTTGGACTATCTTATCTCCTTCGTTTGATATCTTCAAAGAAGGGGTCAGGCGTATAGTCTCTGAACCTTCAATCCGTCCATGAGACGGAAAGCTTGGCTGCGGATTACCATGACCTTTCGGCCAACAGGCTTCCCGACAATTAACCCGATTTTCCACCCAAAATTTCTTCTGGGCGCTGCAAGTTTACGTATTACAGGGAGGCGCTCTACCAACTGAGCTACAGGGGAATATTAACGAACATCGTTATTTTATCAAACGAGCCTACTATAGTAAAGCCAAAACCAATAAAATGGGCACCTCTCGGTGCCCAAAACTACCACACGTGTCTTAATACTTTCTTTAGCAACGGTTCTTCCTCAGCCAAATAACTTAACGCCGCCGCTCTTTCTTTCGTCGGTTTTTGTATTTCTGGATCTGGATATAGATAAGCCACGGTCACCTTTGTCAAAATCAACTTATAAAGATGATCATCCTTACAAAAAAACTTATCCATACACCCCTTTTCACGAATAAAATCAGCCATCTCGCTCCAGTCGTCTGTGATTAAAAAATCTCCCGACAAGTTTTCAATTATTCGGACATTTTCTTCTCCGTCTTCTACCAGGCTGCAAAAAACGAAGCGGCAATGTGGATTGTTCATATTTATCCACACTTCATTTCCCGCAAACATGTCCAACAACCGTCTTAATTCTCTCAAAGTACACCTCCTTTAAAGGTTTAGATTTTCAACCCAGATTATATCAATCCTATAACTGTAAAACAAGCATATCCCTCCTACTTCAATCTTCCCAGCACTACATTCAATAATGCCAAAACAATAGCTGCCAATAGTGCCGTTCCAAAACTTTTTACTCCAAATCCAGGCACAATTTGCCCCATTAACATAATCAATGCTGCGTTTATCACAAAAGTAAACAAACCTAGTGTCATAAAATTTACCGGTAAAGTCAAAATAATCAAAATTGGCTTCAATATAATCGACAACACGCCCCAAACCACAGCTACAACACCAAGAGTCCCCCAATCCTCAATTTTAATTCCTGGCACAATTCTAGCCGTAATAAAGAACCCTAAAGCGTTTATCAAAAGTTGCATTAACATACCTATATCTTCAGTCAAATACTACCTCTTGTCAAATTGACCAACTCATAAAATAATGAACCATGACCGAAATATTAAAAGGTATCTCAGGTTCCATGTTTGCCGGAAAAACAGAAACACTCATTAGAGAAGCAAATCGTGCCGAGATAGCCGGGAAAAACGTTCTTGTCTTTAAACCATCAACCGATGACAGATGGGGAATTAAAGATAAAATTAAATCTCACTCAGGCGCCGAACACGATGCTTTTGTCATTAAAAACGCTACCGACGTTGCCGATTTTCTAAGTTCCGACACAGATATTGTTGCTTTTGATGAAATTCAGTTTTTTGGACCAGAAATAGTCAATGTTGTTCAAGCTCTTCTTGAAGCCGACATTCGTGTTATTTTTGCTGGTCTTTCCTTAGATTTCAAAGGAGAACCTTTTGGCTCAATGCCCGAACTTCTTGCACTCTGTGACGAAATTGACAAACCAACAGCCATCTGTACTGAAATAATTAACGGTGAAATTTGTGGAGCCAACGCCACCAAAACACAAAGAATTGTCAACGGCCAACCGGCCAATTACCACGATCCCCTTATCCTCATTGGTGCCGAACAAGACTATCAAGCTAGATGTCCCAAACACCACATAGTACCGGACAAACCATCAACAGGAATCAAACTTTAATCCAAATAGTCTTGCAACTTTCTTCTTCTTGAAGGGTGTCGCAATTTACGAAGAGCCTTACTTTCAATCTGTCTGATACGCTCACGCGTTACCCCAAACACTTTACCCACTTCTTCCAATGTCAAAGGTTTGCTGCCATCCAGTCCAAAACGCATTCGCAAAACCTTACTTTCTCGCTCGGTCAGACTTCCCAAGGCTTCCTCCAAATTCTCATGCATCAGTTGTTTTGAAGTTGATTCATAAGGAGTTGCTTGTCTCTCATCGGGAATAAAGTCGCCGAGCATCGAGTCTTCGTCATCTCCAATAGGAGTTTCCAGTGATGTTGTTTTCTGGGCAATTTTCAAAATTTCACGCACCTTCTCCGGTGTTGTTTCCAGTTCACTAGCCACTTCTTCGTCGGTAGGTTCTCTTCCCAAGTCTTGCATCAATTTTCTCTGAGTTCGAATTAGTTTATTTATCGTCTCTACCATGTGCACCGGAATACGAATAGTTCTAGCCTGATCGGCAATGGCACGAGTAATTGCTTGACGAATCCACCAAGTTGCATAAGTCGAAAATTTAAAACCTTTTGTCCAGTCATATTTTTCAACGGCGCGAATTAAACCTTTATTTCCTTCTTGAATCAAATCCAAAAAACTCATTCCTCTACCCATGTATTTCTTGGCAATGGAAACTACCAAACGTAAATTGCTTTTTGTAAGCATATCTTTAGCATGTCTATCACCTCTTTCTACTTTTTGAGCCAAAGATATTTCTTGTTCACGTTTTAAAAGTGGAATTCTTCCAATTTCTTTAAGATACATACGCACTGGATCATTGACTTCTGTTTCTTCCAGTTTTGACAAAGACTCCAACTCTTTTTCCAGATCACTGGTAGCTTCAATTATCTCGGCATCTTGTCCAGACAATACGCTTTCAAAAACATCAATATCTTCTTTAAAAAGCAGCTCGTAAAGGTAATCAAGGTCGTTGACCTGATCTTCTGCCAACGGAAAATACTCCAAAATATCATCTTGGGTTACAAAGCCTTGCTCAGTTCCGAGTTCGAGAATTGCTTTGATTTTTTGTTGAATGGAAAGTGTCCCTTTATTTTCAGCCATAATAATCTCCATTAGCTTACCACAAAAGAGCGTAAAATCAACCCAAAAACGCCAATACCCTACTCTCTTTTTTGTTCAGCTCGTCTAATTTGGAAAAAATCTCATCAACTTTTTCTTCATTTTTTTCCTGTTTTGCAGTATTCATTTCCATCATAAGTTCTTTTTTTCTATCTCTAATCATTTCCCTTAAAAGTTGAATTGCTGCTTCTTCAACTTCTTTTTGTCCGGGTATTTCTTCCGAATCATCGGACATATATGCCTCTCCGACCACCTCTCTTAATTCTTCAGGAATATTCTCTACCAAAACCTCGATTGGCAGGTTTTCTCTATTCTCCAAAAGCCAAGCAATTAGTTTTCCTTCCGCACCCGATACAATCATTCCTCCAAACCAAGGAGCTACTACTTCCACCGCTTCTTGCCTCATAATCAAAAGTCCAATTAATCGTCGAGCAAGTTTTACCATTCGATTTTCTTCAACATCTTTTTCTTTATTTTCACTCACCTTACTATTCTCAAATTTCCCAATAATCTTTTTTTCAATTTCTCCCAATACTCCTTTTGTTGCCACTCCTAGTTTTTCTGCCAATCGTTTTGCCCACACTTCTCTTACTATCTCGTTTTCGATTTTTGCCAAAAACGGTACTACTTCTTCCGTAATTTTTTTAATCCCTTCAACTTTTCCTACATCATATTTTTTCAGTGCACCATTCATTACATATTCAAAAACATCTACTGATTTCTCGACTAATTCTTTCCATTTATCCGTCGACTTTCTGGCTATTTCATCCGGATCTTTGCCTCCTTCTAGTTGTACAACTTTAATACTCATACCTCTTTTTTCTGCAAGGTCTACCGACCTTTTTATTGCCACGTTTCCTGCTTCGTCGGCATCCATAGACAAATAAATTTTATCTGCCAATCGAGCAATCATTTCTACTTGGTCTTCTGTTAACGCCGTCCCTCCAACTGCTACTGTTTCCGATATTCCAGCGGCATAAGAGCTAATACAATCCATCTGCCCTTCCACTAAAACAGCTCTTTTTTTTTCTCTAATTGCTTTTTTTGCTTGAAAAAATCCATACAGCATTCTGCTCTTGTGATACAAAATTGTTTCCGGAGAATTCATATATTTTGGCTCATCATCTTTTGCCAACTCCGGTAATATTCTTCCTGTAAAACCTACCACTTTGCCTCCCGCGTCTTGTAAAGGAAACATCACTCTCCCTCGGAATTTATCAAAAATTCCTCCTTTTGCACTGCGACTAATAAGACCAACTTTTTCCAGTAAATCTTCTTTGTATCCTTTTTTCTTAATTAAATAATTTACCAAACTATCCCAACTTTGCATCGCAAATCCCAAGTTAAAAGTCTCCATTATTTTTTCATTTATCTTTCGGCTCTTTAGATACTCTCTTGCTTTTGCTCCAGCATTTCCTTCCATTAATAACCAGTGATAATATCTTGCAGCCAAATCCATTACTTCCAGCATCTTGGCTCTCTCATCACTGTCATCCTTTCTTCTGTTGATTAGTTTTACACCGGCTCTTTCTGCCAATCTCTCCAAAGCCTCTCGAAACTCAATTCCTTCAATCTCCATTAAAAATTTAATCACATCGCCACCCTGGCCACATCCAAAACATTTATAAAGACCCATCTCCTCATTTACCATAAACGAAGGTGTTTTTTCGGAGTGAAATGGGCAAAGCCCCTTGTGGTGTCGACCCATCTTTTTCAAAACCACATAAGATCCCACTACTCCCACAATATCTGTTTTTCTTTTTATTTCCTCAACTTGATCTTCCATCTTTGGGTTTTATTAGTATCAACCTGCCTCAATTGTACCCTAATAAGGTTTTAATTCAATCACATCATTGTTTTGCAGCAATTACTTTCTCTGTTGTTTCCTTGCGGTTATTTTTTTAGAAGAGTGTGTAGAAAAAAATACAATGTCTTTATTTATTATTAAATATAGGATCGGCAATATTCCTAAACTATTCACAATTAAAAGAGCAATAAACCATATTTTTTGATCTTTTTTAGCACTTTTATATAAAGCAACACCTTTCAATATCAAGTCTGACAACATCAATATCATCAATATTGGACTCATTCTTCCAAAAACTGAAATGGAGGATAAATTATTCATATATTTATATTACACCAATCAATAACAATTCCTTTACAAGAACGATAAAAATGCATTGTATCGACAAAATTTTGCTGAATGTAAAACTTGGCGGAGGAGGTGGGATTCGCTCTCAGTCACCTTCGGTGCTTCGAGGCCTGTCTCAGCAGGTTCGTCACGAAACTGCTTCCGACTGTTCGAATTCCAAGATTAGCATTTTGATATTTGTCCGCGCAAGGCGGACAATCATCAAATGCGGAGGAGGTGGGATTCGAACCCACGTAGGCTTACGCCTGCACGCTTTCCAAGCGTGTGGAATGGACCACTATCCGACTCCTCCAAAGTGAGTTAGTTTAAAGTTACTAATTTAAACTAACGAGCGCGGAGGAAGGATACGATTAGTATCCGACTCCTCACTTTCAGCTCTTATTTTACCTTAACCTATCGATAGCCGACAGAAGATCCTTAATATCATCAATAACAACTGTATTATCTGGAACGTTACCAGTCCTATACACAGACCAACTAGAACCATTCTGTACCCACATGGTTTTAGCGCCAAGCTTTGAGGCAGGAATAATATCGCTATTTATGCTGTCACCAACAACTAAACATTTTTCAGGAATCACACCTAAATCACTCATCATTGATTGCCAATGCGTTGTTTCTTTGTGACCATTTTCATCGGCAATAAGTATTGAATCAAAATAATTTATCATTCCCGAAAAATTCAGTTTTCTCCAAGTCCAATCGGTATTTGCATGTGTGACTAACCCTATTTTTGTTCCTGAAGTTTGAAGTGTATACAAAACCGCTCTCGCTCCTGGTCTTATTCGAGGTTCTTCAGTGTAAATTTTCATCAACAAATCCAAATTGTTGATAATGGCATTTTCATGACCAACAAACTCCCTTGTCATTTTATCAACGACATCAACCCAACGATGAGGATTAACCCCAGATTTTTTATATTCTTCGTCATTATTTCTTCTTAAACTTTCATTGATCGCTTTATATTCAATGCCCGTTTCATCACTAACCTTAGTGATATATTCATTCATGTACTTGGTAAAAATCTCTGAAGTAAAAATCAACGTATCGTCAAAATCAAACAAAATCGCTTCAATCCCCTTATTATTTAATCGTTCTTTTGTCTCAGCAAATATTCTGTCCTTAAATATTTCCATGCCCAATTGTACATCAAAATATTTTGTGTACCTGATGAGATTCTGCCTCACAACCATTTCCTTCGGAGGCTCTGAATTAATTCTTTTGCATAATTTCCTTTATGGAAGTTATGCAATAAATAAAGAATTAATGAAGAGTGCCGGAGCCAAACCCGTAACGGTTTTGGCGAGGCGGGGGTGAAGGTAAAGATGAAATCTTTAACCTGAACACAACCGAAATAGATACTCAGTGTACCTGATGAGATTCGAACTCACAACCATTTCCTTCGGAGGGAAATACTCTATCCAGTTAAGCTACAGGTACGTGAGTTGATTTTATATCTACATGGAAAAAGAAACTATGCGGAGGGTACAGGGGTCGAACCTGTTAGGGCTTACGCCCATTGGTTTTCGAAACCAACGCATTACCGTCCTGCCCACCCTCCAAAAGTGAGCCCGGCGCGATTCGAACGCGCGACCTACTGCTCCGCAAGCAGTTGCTCTATCCAGCTGAGCTACGGACTCATCAACTTACAAGTGTATATTTTACCCTATAAATGAAGGTTTTTCCCTATTCCAAAGGAATTTTATTGCCTAACCATTTGACCAAACGGTCAACCCAAGTAATCTGTGGTTCTTGATAAACGACATTTTGCAGCATTAGTTTCCTGATAGTATCTTCTTCTTCGGAGTTAATGACAATTACCAGATGCCAAGGAGCTTTTTCCAGATTAATCCGCATCAGTCTTCCCCCCCATTTTGTTTCAAACCAAAAATTATTCATTTCTTCAAAACGATACGTTCTTTCTTTTGTTTTTAAACCCCAAGAAGAAATAGCATATCTTTCCATACGAGGTTCGGTACGGCTCATCGCCCAAAGCATAAAGACCATGGCCCAAATCACCAAAACAGGCATAACACCCTCAATAAAAAAGAAAATTACACTCGCAAGGAAAGCCATTACGATAACAGAACTATAGAATTCTTTCGTCCATTTTTTGTGAGGTCTCTCGTACGAATCCCATTCAAAAACAATTTTTTCTTCCATGTTTTGAGAATCTATGTTGGGCACATTTCATCTTAACATAATCGAAGTATATTAAAGATATGCGGAGGGGGCGGGATTCGGACCCGCGGTATCTTACGATACGGAAGTTTAGTAAACTTCTACACTAGACCACTATGTGACCCCTCCAGAGCGGAGAGTACAGGGGTCGAACCTGTTAGGGCTTACGCCCATTAGTTTTCAAGACTAACGCATTACCGTCCTGCCCACTCTCCGAACCTATATATTTTACCATCCTCAGAGGCTCAACTGATAAAATAAAGTGAACTTAGAAGGAGACGTCCAGTAATGGTTATCTGAACGGTTCGCTAAACCGTGACTCGAAAGAGTTTTGTGGGTTCGAATCCCACCGTCTCCGCCA
>CAISER010000009.1 GCA_903884375.1 Candidatus Collierbacteria bacterium
AAGAATAAATATATAAGCAATCCATATAATATATTGCTAAATATAGAACAATATATATCATCATTTTCCGCATCCCTATTTTTCAATTTCCGCACGATTTGCTTATACCAACGACTATAAAATTACTGGTATTATAAGAGTATGCCCATCAAGTATCTACGTTCCGTGCTTTTATCGGTAATTATTTTATTGATATTTGCCTGGACTCAATCTACCACGCTTGATCATTATAATCTTCAGCTTACCGGAGTCATTATTTTGCTCTATTTCGCCTCCAAATTGTTTTTACGAAGAATCAATCATTCCTTTTTCTTTGCCACCATTGTACTGGTTTCAATTGTTCTTCTCTTGATATTTTCCTCAGGAGGTGTAAGCTCTCCTTTATTTTTTATTCTTGAATTTTTATTATTTGCCATAGCCCTCCTCCTTTCTCCAAATCAGGCCGCCACAGCTTCATTACTTATCGTTTCCATTTTTCTTTATCAAAACTTCAACAACTTAACATCCACCATCATTATTGATCTTATTTCTTTGATTCTTGTTACTCCCTTAGCCATGTTTTTTAGCAAAAGCTATCTTAAATATCTCTCATCACAAGGAAAAATTACCTTTTTAAAAGAAGCCATAAAAGACGAAGAAACAAACTCGCTTCTCTGGATTTCCACCACGGCCAAACCATCCCTTGCCGGTGTATTAAATTCTCTCACCGACATCATTATTTACCTTAATACCAAAAGTCTGACCACTGCTTTCCCCAAGCAGTTTCTCGACAAATTAAAAACCATTCAAAAAGACTTAATTAGTCTTTACGCCTCTACAAGTACCTTGGAAAAGTCTATTGAAGAATCATCCGATAAAATTGAATTATAAAATATTTTATAGTCTAATTCTTTCGGGTAATCTTCCTCCTCTCAAGCTCAAATAGCAACTATATCATCTCCAAACAACCAATCATATAAAACCACATCAATAATATACACTTCAATCGTAATTGTGAAACTTACAACTATCAAAAACTCCCAATTAGACGTAATAAATAAGGTGATATACCTTATAACATCAACATGTTGTCTCTATTTTTTCACAACTTTTTGTCCACTACCAACTTACGCCAATAATCTAAACTCACCCACTTTTGAAATTCAAATGGGTACTGTCAATATCACTGGTGGTCGCAAATCCAACGAAAGTGGTTCTATTATTCTCACCGACACCGTAGGCCAAACCTTTCAAGGCCAATTTAATTCTGCCGGCTTTGTCATTCTTGCCGGTTTCCAATATATCAACACCCTCACTCCATTTTCTTTCAAAATATCTGATCTCGATATTGAGTTTGGTAGCCTCGTTCCCGGGACTCCCAGTATTCAGTCAAATGTTCTCACCGTCACCACAGGTAGTGCCTACGGTTATACCGTCAAAGCTATTGAAGATCATCCTTTAAGAATGAGTGATGGCGCTACCACCATTGCCGATACTAGCTGTGACTTGGCTACTCCATGTTTGCAAACTGATGCCAATCTATGGACAAGTAATACCAGATATGGTTTTGGCTACAATATGTCGGGAAACGATGTTGACACTACCGACTTTGTTAACTCTAACTATTACCGCCCTTTCCCCGTTCAAAATATCGACCAACCGGCAATCATCATGTCCAAAGCAGGGATGGCCACTACGTCTGCAGCTACCGTAAACTACAAAGTTAATGTTGATGCCATTCAACCTGCAGGAACCTATCAAAACTCAATCCAATTTATTGCCATTCCTTCCTTCTAAAATGATTAAGAAATTCCTTACAATATTTTTTACTCTCGTCGGACTATTTTTATTGCCTCAAAACGTACAAGCCGCCAACTATGGATTATCTATCTCTCCTCCTCTTCTACGTGTTCATATAAAACCAGGCAAATCCATCACTCAAGTATTTACTATCGAGAATTTAAGCAAAACGGACCAAATTCTTATTGCCAGTATTGTTCCCTTCACCGAAGCCGATCGTTTTGGAAATCCAATTCTCGATCCTAAAGCAAACGCTAATTGGCTAAGTTTCTTTAGTTTAGTAAACTCGCAAATAAAATTTGATCAACCGTTTACAATCGCGGCTGAGTCATCAGAACAACTTATTCTTAGTCTCTCAATTCCCGAAACTGCCCCCTTAAAGGATCTCTATGCTACTCTCATTGTTTCTACTTACGATAACTCACTAAACCAAGAATTAATGGGTACATCACTTCGAGCTACAATCGGCTCAAACCTGTTAATTACTATCAGTTCCTCAGCCTTCCCTGACACAATTTTGAAAATTGAAGATTTTTTCCCCATTGAGGGAACATATCTCAAGATTGGCAATCTCTATTTTGTAGATAGCATCACTCCGGTAAAATTCACAGCTACAGCATACAATGAAGGCTCTTTTACAGCCGAAACCAAGGGTGTTTTTCGTGTTTCTTCAAACAATAAACCTGTTTTCATGCAAGGGGTTTTGCCTATCAATGTCATTGCGAAATCAAAAAGACAATTAACCAACACCGATGGCCATTCTTTTGTTTTTTCTCCCTCAATCGGAAATATCGGCACTCATCAAATATCTTTAGAAATTAAAACCGAAAATTCCAATACCCAAAGCACTATCAATGTCTTCTTTCTTCCTCTCAAACTCTGCCTTGGACTTCTCCTCACCATTATCATCATAATTTCAATTCAAAAATTTACTTCTAAACCTCAAGAAAAAATCGATTGACAACAAGACTTACAAATGCCATATTTAAGAATAGATAATAATATATGAAAACAGAACGTGCTTATATAGCCTTATTCGTTGTTTTTTTTCTGGGAATAATCTATTTCTTTCACCCTCGTCAAACCAATTCCGCTAATCTCACCGTTGCCAAAAATACTCTTCAAAGTTCCCGAATGTCTTTTTACGGCCGCGTTAAATCTCCTACTACTGCCGGTAGTTCACACGTTTGGATTTACACTGCAACCGCTGGTGAAGCCACCTCTGTTTCTACTGCCGGTCTCAAGCCGGGCGATTCAGTGGTTATCGGTGGCACGAATTCTTACACTATTGCCTCTATAGTTGATGCCGATGAATTTACCATCACCACCACTCTGGCATCAGGAGACGCCGATGATACTGACGTCATCTACTACAAAGCCAAACCTCAACATGTTATTACTTTCAAAACTGCCTCGGCTATTGATGGTGGTTTTTTCCAAGTCTTAATTCCTGCTGCATCATCCAATTTCAACGACACTATTCCTGATACTTCTGGTTTTGATTTTGCTTCCGGAGTCACCGCTACCGCCACTAATGTTCCCGGTGAATATGTCTTCGATACTCCCGTCGCTACCGTTGCCGGAGGTACGGGGTGTACTTCTCCAGCCAACTATCACTGTTTTGAATTTCACTACACTGGGACAGGAAGTGTTGGCACCGATATAACTCTTAAAATTGGTGAAACTGGAGGATCCAATACCATGGTTGCTCCTGCTCCTTCCACATCAAGAGTCGCCAATACTGCTGATGCTTACTCGTTTATTATCAAAAATTTTACCAACGCCTCAAACCCAAATTCAGCCACACCAACTGATAACGTCACTGGTAAAGTTGCCGTCATTGAACCTGTCCGTGTCTCTGCTACAGTTGATCCTAGTATTACTTTTAAAATAGAGGGCACTTCCGCAGGTTCACACTGCTCTCTTACAACCGATGTTGCCACAACCGCAACGGCTGTTCCTTTTGGCACTTTAGCACTTAATACTTTTAAATCCGGTGCACAACAATTGACCGTTTCCACTAATGCTGTCAGTGGTTATGCCGTTACCGCCATCGAAAATAATGCCATGAGTAATCTGGCAGTTTCCCCTACATATATTGCTGATACTACCTGCGATGCTGGTACTCCCTGCACTCATACTTCTTCTGGCGCTTGGGCAACTCCTACCGGAAATTCCGGTATGGGTTACACTGTAGCTGTCGTCTCTGGCACCACACCAACCATTGCACCAACGGCTCCGGCCTATCAGCATTTCCCTAACTCTGCTGGTGCTGAATCCCCCTTCCAAATTATGTCTAATACTTCCACTTCCGATACTCATGTCGTTGATGTTTGCTACAAAATCGCTGTTGGTGCTACACAAGCCGCCGGTAATTACGAAAATCAAGTCACCTATACAGCAACAGCGTCATTTTAAAAATAAAACATTCTGCCCAAATGAATAAAAACACACTTCTTCTCACAATTACTGCCATCTTTATTTCTCTTTTGTTTGTCCCGCAAGTTCTGGCAGATCACATGTCCATGACAGCTATACCTCCTAAAGTCGAGCTCAAAGGTGACCCGGGGCAAACCCTCAAAGCTAGTTTGAAAATTAGAAATGACTCCGATCAAACACAAAATTTTTCTATCAACATTGAAGATTTTGTTGTTATTGACAGCAAGGGTACTCCAATTCCCCTAACAACTAACATCAGCAATCGTTGGTCTCTTAAAAACTGGATCACTGCTCCAAAAGAAATTCCCGTTGACTCCAAAGGTACTCAAATCATCGATATCGCAATTAAAATCCCCCTGACCGCTTTGCCGGGAGGCCATTATGCCATGCTTACCTACACACCCAATGCCGATATCAAACCGGGAGACCTCAAACAAACCGGAAACGTCATCACATCTCGCGTCGGTACACTTATTTATGTCACTGTAAGTGGACCAGTTAACGAAAAAGCCACCTTAACCAAATTTAGAGTTCCCAAATTTACCGAAAAAGGCCCGGTCGAATTTATCGGTACCATTGAAAGCCTGTCTGACGTCCACATAAACCCCAAAGGAACTATCACCATCTTCAATCCGCTAAATATAAAAGTATCGGAGATAAATCTTGAATCAGGAAACATTTTTCCGGAAACCTCTAGGGACTTTACTGCCATCTGGGATCAAAAATGGGGCTGGGGTCGCTACAAAGCCGATCTCAATCTCGCCTACGGTACTGCCGGATCCTTATTATCCGCCACTATTTTTTTCTGGCTATTCCCCATTCGTCTAGTTATTCTTGCGCTTATTGTTTTTGTTTCCATTCTTACAGTCATCATTATTCTCAACAAACGTAGCCAAAAACATCAACAAGAACTGGAAAAAGAAGTCCAAGCTCTCAAAAAAGAGCTCGAAGAAATCGAAACTAAATAACCGAATATACTGGTACTGTGAATCGGGTAATCAGCAAACTAATAATCTTAATATTTCTCGTTATCGTTTCGAGTAGTTCTCTTTTTGCTTACGATCTTACCTCAGATTATTCTTCTGCTGTCTCCGCGACCGTCGTTGGCTCCACCACAACCTTCAATCCTCCATCTCTCATTACACCAAATGATAATTCCACCACCAACAACACCCGTCAGCCTCTTGTTTGGCAAAGACCTTCCCCCCTTCCTTCTAATCCTCTCCACCATTACGATGTTTATCTTGATGGCACCGTTTTTGCCTATTCGATAAGCGATTCTCTTTCTACTTCTCAAACATACTATTTCTATACCGCAAGGAGAGACAACGATACTTTTTATTTAGAATTTCTCACCGACCTTAGCCAAGGATATCATACTTGGAGTGTTACCGCCTATGATACAGTTGGCAACTATGCCGCTTCTGCCACCAGAACTTTTTATATCGACTCTGTTAAACCATATATTCTCTTGGAAAAAATTGATAAAAAAACCCTAAACTGGAATACTTCCGTCTCTGGATCCATTCCGGATATTAATTTACGGGAAATCACTATTACAAACGCCAATCCTTTATTATCCGGCATGATAGAGCGCTATGCTAATATGCAAATTACCTTGATATGTCCACAAAATATACCAAACTGCTCAAACCAATCATATCTCGGCAACTACCCATCAGGAATTTGGCAACACCGTTTTTACGGACTAATCAAAGGCTTAACTTACACTGTTTATCTCTCCTCTACTGATGCCGGAGGTAACTCCACAATTTTCCCGGAATTTTATCTTGCTTATGGCATCATTACCCCATCTCCCACGACAATCACACCAAGTGTGTCTGTCTCTCCAACGCAAATCGTAACTCCCACCACCATACCGGAAATTGAAGTTCCTCCAACCCCATATATTCCTACCCCACCCGTAGCGCCTACCCCCCCAGCTTTTCAAAATGTCACTCTCGTTAGCACCCAAACAAAAATCACCTCATGGTTATTATTGTTAATGGTAATTGGTCTTCCGCTTCATCTTCTTATGACCATTTACGGAGCCGGGATTCGTTTTATTTCAATATTAAAATTTCTTTTTATTCTATTCTTCCCCTTCATTGGTAAAAAAGAGTTTCAAACAACTCCTTTTGCGACCATCGATATGTATAACCCTGAAAAACTAGACTCAACTTGGCAATCAAAAATTTCCGACATCAGAGGATATTATTCTTTAGTATCTCCCCTGATAGAAAAAATATATGTCAAAATATTCTCTACCGGAAGATTTTGGAAAAATACTATTATCAATAGTGGTATTTTATCTATAACTTGTCTTTTTCCAATCCCATATGACACCAAAACCCATCAAAATCGGCTTCAAATCGTTATCATGAGGTTTCGTATACTTCCATTAATACTTGCTGTCTTAACATCCGGGTATGCCCTTTACACATCTCCAAATAATTATTATTTGATTTATTTATATTTATCAGCGCAGCTTATCTTCTCCGAATACCTATTTCCTCATCTTTCAAAGTAGTTATATCAAGGATTAAAGATCAAAATATTTAATCATATGTAATCTATTGCCATAGATTAATTAAATCTGGAAAAAGACAATCACCACTATTCAACAATTCCCTTCATCAAAATTCAAAATAAATCTAAATAATTTCGTTGCTATATATAAAATATTTAATTCGGGTTTGATTTGTCTTCTGGAGCTCAAATAGCAAATATATCAGAAATATTAGTTGACAATATCATTTAATATCATATACGAGCTATTTATATCGAATATCCTCAATCGTGTAAATTGATGCCTACATATCATTTCCGCATATAATTTAATATATTCACCCTTTATTACCGCATATGAAAATATATTAACGCAAATATATACGTTAATTAATGATAGACTTTGTTCAAAATATTGTTATCTTTATCTTTCTTCGATATTTACCGCACTTAGATGCTCCTATTCACCGGTAACATTCATTTTCATTCTGCAACTTGACTTCGTCATATTCCCTTATTATATTAGTATATAGACGTCTAATATCGTCTAATTTGAACCTAAACAATAGTTATCAACATCAGTCTAACAAATGTTAATAAACGACTACTCAAGCCAAAATTGGAAGCTCAACACAGATCGTTCCACTGTCTCTTTTGCAGAATTATTGGCTGCGGGAATTATCTTTGTGCTCCCAGTTATTTTTCTACTAGTATTGTCTTCTAACTAAATGATCTTTCTGCCCAACCAACAAGAACTCCAAACTCTTTTTTCAGGATTTCTTTTTGAAACTGGGCTCTCTGCTGTATCCATAAAAAACTATTTATCTGATCTCAGGCATTTTCTTGGTTTCTGTTCATCGGTTTCCGTTCACGAAGATCCCCCAACGGTACAAGAAATATTTCAAAACATAACAAAATATCTCAATCTTTACATAACCAACCAACAAAAAAGTTTCACTCCCCAAAACACGATAAACCGTCGTTCTGCTTCAATCCGACGTTTTTCAACATTTTTAGCTTCAAAATATGGCCTCAAATCAGGCTTAAATAGTCTGTCAGTTAATTCAAAAGAACCAACAAACGCCAATCAACAAGTTGAATTTAATGATGACAACTCGCTCCCTACTGTTAAACGAATACTCGATCATTTTAAAAATTTTCTAGTTAAAGAAAAAAAGAGCTACTCTACAGTCAAAAACTATATTTCGGATCTTAATCACTTTTTTGCATGGAGTGCTAATGAAACCCCTTTCCTTGATCAAAAATTAGAAAACATCTTAAGCGAAAGCCACCTAAATGCCTATATTACCTATCTCAGACTAAGTCATACTAGTACATCAGTCATTAATCGTCGTCAATCTTCGATAAAACAATTCACTCGCTACTCTTTTTTACAAAAATATATCCCCGCTAATCCATTCGAATACAAACGAGAAACCCCTCGACTCTTACCACTTTCATGGTTAGAAAGACTAAGCTCCAAAAAAAACAAAGGCGCCAAAAATGCTTCACAAAGTCATTTGGCTCTGTGGTATCAAAAATACAATTCGCTTCCTTTTACCCCCTATTTGCACCTTGCTGTTCTCGTTTTAGCGACTTCCGCCATGGTTATTTTTGGCTACAATCAAATTATCAAACAGGCAAAAACAAGCTCCGCTGCCTTACCTACTATTCCAAAACGTCAGCTCTCTTTTCAAGGTCGTCTCACCGACTCCTCCGCCACTCCAATCACCACCCCTGTTGATGTTGTTTTTAAACTATTTAATCAATTAACCGGTGGTTCACAGCTCTACACTTCCAGTACCTGTTCGGTTGACCCCGACCAAAATGGTATCTTCAACTCTTTAATTGGTGATGGCACATGTGGATTGGAAATTGACAGTACAGTTTTCACGAATAATCGTGACGTCTTCTTAGAAATATCCATCGGAGCCGAAACCCTCACCCCCAGACAACAAATTGCTACTGTAGGCTATGCCCTTAACTCCGAGACCCTCCAGGGGTATCCAGCATCCGGGGCTGCCACAATTAATACTATTCCTATTGTTGATAACAGTGGAGATATTAATATTGCTGCCCCATCTCCTTCCATTAACTCCACCTCCGGAACTTTTAATATCAATGGCCAAGCACTTACTATTACAACCACCGCTAACTCAGGTGGCAACATTGTACTTCAGCCCGACTCCATTGGTGGAGGTCAAGTTCAAGTGTTAGGCTCCACAACAAATACCAATTCATTCCATGTCCAAAACGCCAATCTAACTTCCGGAAATTTAATTGCCGGATACGTCGGTAACGATACCGCTTCAGGCAGATTACTGTCTCTTACCGCTGGTTCTTCAGAAGCCGATCGTTTTTCTATAGCTACATCAGGGCAATCTGTTATCAATACCGGTTCCAGTCTTGCTAACTCTGGTTTAATTATTATCCAAAACGGCACAGGTGATTTATTTACCGCTTCAGCCTCAAGCACTACAAAATTTACCATCGGGAATAATGGAAACATTACTGCTTCGGGCACTCTCACCGGTCTTACCGGGCTCACTGTTGGCTCTGGCACCGTCTCTCTCCCCAATGGAGAAATAAATACTGCAGAAATCAGCGAACTTGATTGGACCAAACTTCAAAACTATCCTTCTGCTTGTGGAGCTGGTGAAGTAGTTCAAGCAGTTGGAGACACCCTCACTTGTGTTAATGTGGCTGCTATGTCCGGTAATCTCTGGCAACGAATCAATGGCTCACTCACCCCCATTAATTTCACTGACTCTCTCAATCTTGGCACCACCGATGGTGCAACCACTTCCGCACTTGTTCATCTAGCCGGAACAGTTGCAGAAAATTCCTTCATCAACACCGGAAACTTTGGTATCGGTCTCACTAATCCAAGCACCGTTCTTCAAGTAAATGGTACTGTCACAACTGCAGGAGGAAATATCAGCTTCAACAATGACTCAAACTTCACCACCAATATTAATACCGGCACTTCAACAGGAGCGGTCACCGTTGGCGGAAACTCAAATACCGTCGCCATCAACTCCTCGAACTGGGACGTTTCCACAGCTGGTGCAGCATCTGGCTTTACCGGGATTTCTTCTTCGGGAAACATTGATTTATCTTCTCTTTCGGCAGGAGGTCTTGTAAAAGCAGCCGTCACAACAGGTAGATTGGGTATTGCATCAAGTGGTACAGATTACGAACTTCCTTTAACTTTTTCCAACGGTTTAACTCGGTCCACCAATGCTGTTGCACTTGGAGGAACACTTACCGGAACAACTGATATTCCTCTTGCGGGTTTCGATTTAACTTTTTCCGGTTTGGGTAATGTCGGCATTGGTCTTACTAATCCAACAGCAAAACTCGATGTCGTAGGTAGCGTCAATATTCAAGGCTATGCCACGGCATCAGGTTCTCTTGCTGTAGGTTACACCAATGCTCCCGAAGGTCCTGGTCACGCCATTTTTGCTGGAAGACTAGGCGTTGGTCTCACTAATCCTGCATACAATCTTGATGTTGTCGGGGATGTAAATATTACTGGTGCATTAAGAGACAACACCAGTGCCGGTATCGCTGGTCAAATTCTTTCCACAACCGGCACAGGAGTTGAGTGGATTGATTCTCCCGTATCTGGTACTAATTATTGGCAATTAAATTCTGGTACTGTTACTCCGGCAAACATTACCAACTCTTTAAATCTTGGCAATGCGGCGACTGCATCGGCAACTGTTCATTTAGCTGGGACATCAAATGAAAATTCTTTTATTAACACCGGATATTTTGGCGTCGGTCTCACTAATCCTGCATACAATCTTGATGTTGTCGGGGATGTAAATATTACTGGTGCATTAAGAGACAACACCAGTGCCGGTATCGCTGGTCAAATTCTTTCCACAACCGGCACAGGAGTTGAGTGGATTGATGCTCCAACGGGGAGCGGTAGCAACTGGCAAAGAACCTCAGGTTCTCTTGCTCCACTAAATATTACTGATTCTCTAAATCTGGGCAGTACTGCCACAACATCAGCTTTAGTTCACTTTGGCGGAACTGCAGCCGAAAACTCCTGGATTAATACGGGGAATTTTGGTATCGGCGACACCACTCCGGCTGCTCTATTTACTGTTGGTTCCGGAGATCTTTTTCAAGTAAATTCATCAGGAATAATCGACAAGATTGATAATGTTGCTCACACCATTGATGACGTTTCAGGTAACTTAACTTTCACCAGTGCTGGTACTTCTGTTATAATTGCCGATGATTTAGGCGTTAATGGTGCTACCTCAGCAGACATCACTTCCTCAACCACAACAGCAACAGTTTTTGACACTACTGTTACCACTCTCTCTATGGGAGGAGCTGCGACTACTCTCAATTTGGGAACTACAGACTCGATTACCAGAGCCATCAATCTTGGCACCGGTAATGGTATCGATACTATTAATATTGGAACAGGTGGCACTGGAGCCGACGTTGTTAATATTGGTTCTGCCAACGCCGGAAATGTCACCATCAAATCAAATGCTGTTTTAAATCTCACTGGTGCAGCCAACTCGCTAATTGACTTCCCCAATTTTGATGTCGCCACAACCGGTAATATTACTACCGCAGGAGATATCGCTGTAAATGGTGGTGACATAACTACCACAGGAGACTTAACCATTAATCCTGCAGGAGGCGATGTCTTTTTGGGTGCCTCCGACAATTTGGGAATTACCGCCGCCACCAATCTCATTTTTGGTACAACAACTTCACTAGGCGAAACCACAGCCGCCAACGATTCCGGTGCCTATCTTGTTGGTGTTTTTGATGAGTTTGATTATAGTAATGGCACCAATGTTCAAGCGGTATTAAATGATTTAGATGCCCAACTAGCTCTTAGTACTAATTATTGGCAATTAAATTCTGGTACTGTTACTCCGGCAAACATTACCAACTCTTTAAATCTTGGCAATGCGGCGACTGCATCGGCAACTGTTCATTTAGCTGGAACTGCCGGTGAAAACTCTTTTATAAACACCGGAAACTTTGGCATCGGAACAACGACACCATCAGAAAAACTAACAATAAATGGTAAATTTGCATTTACTCAATCACCTGGCGATGAAACAAACGCAGGAAAAATTGATTATCGCGGTTTTGATGCAACGGCATTAAGTGTTGTTGGTGCAGGTACTGGCTCAAATCGATTAATCCGCTTATATGATTATGTTGGAGTTAATACTGCTCCTGTCAATGGTATTGCCTTATCTCTAGTCGGCGATGCCAATACTAGTAGTACTGTTTATTCTGCTTGGGGGTCCTCAGTCCTACGGTTCAAACAAACAACAGGCGACGAAACCAATTCCGGAGTCATAAGCTATAGATATACAGATGGGAACGCGCTTTCCCTTATCGGTGCTGGAACATCAGGAACCAATCGATTAGTCAGAATATATGACCGTTTAGGAATAAATACCGCAGCCTCCTCCTCTCAAACTCTTACAGTCGATGGCAACGGATCAACATACGCAGCTATTTTTACAAACGGCAATGTCGGCATCGGTATCACTAATCCTGCATACAATCTTGATGTTGTCGGGGATGTAAATATTACTGGAACCTATCTCGTCAACGGCAGTCCTTTAAGTAGTAGCAACTGGCAAAGAACATCTGGCTCTCTTGCTCCCCTAAATATCACTGACTCGCTTAATTTAGGTTCTATCGCCACCTCTTCAGCTCTAATTCATCTGGCAGGAACAACTGGAGAAAACTCATGGATCAATACAGGTAAAATAGGCATCGGCACTACCACCCCCAGCCAAACTTTTGATGTTGCTAATTTTTTTACAGTTGATACTACAAACTCTCGTGTCGGTATCGGCACCACCACACCAACTTCCACACTTGAAATTGCCGGAGCTTCTTCGGTTATTAGCAACAGTTCAGGAGACATTACTTTTAACTCAGCTTCAAACTTTTTTGATTTCTCATCAGATAGCCTTAAGAATTTTTCAGACGCCTCATCTTCAGGTTCTTTAGTATTTAATAGTAGTAATTCAACCATCGATATCTTAAACGGAAATCGTTTAGATTTCTCTACCTCACCAGGTGGTGATGCCGGGCTAACCAGCAAAATGACCCTTACCAATAGAGGCTATCTTGGTATCGGACTAACCAACCCAACAGCCGCCCTTGAAATTGCCGGAGATATTCTTCCTCATGATACCGTCACCTACAACTTAGGCAGTGCCTCACTTCCTTGGTTAGGTGCTTACATGGGTAGTCTTTTTGATACTGCGGGCGTTGAAACAATTTCTCTTTCCAATCATTACCTTGCAAATGGTAATTGGTATGTCCAAAGCGGTGGTTTAAAAATCAATACCGATTCTGCTTTTACAGCCGCCGAACTTGCCAACAATATCAAACTCTATGTAAATGGTAATGCCACTATTTCCGGAACATTTTCTACCGGTGGCGACCTCAACGTTAATGAGGGCAATGGCAAAATTAATGTAGGTACCATTGACCCTCCATATACTATTAATGGTGAGAAATACGCCACTTACGTCGCCTCCATGGTAGGTGTCAAAGAAGAAATTACCGGCAATATTACCACCACAGAAAATAATTATATTGAAGGTTTAGGTTTCCGCACTTTAATAGATCTTGATCAGCAACCAACTGGTTCCGATATCTGGCTTTTCAGCCATACAACAAATATTCAAAAACATATTGACGATCTATCAATTCTTCTCACTCCAAAAGGACAAGCCAAAGTTTGGTATGAAGTAGACAAAGAAAATAAAATTCTGGCCATCTACTCCTCTACCCCCACTAATATTTCTTATCGTCTCACTGCTCCCCGTTATGACTCCGATAACTGGAAAAACACTCGTACCAGCATCAACGATCCTATCGGTATGGTTATTAATAATTCCAACATTTATGAAAATCAAAACAGTATCTTTGACAATCCCGTAATCTCACCAGAGCTTATTGCCAAAATTGATGGTACTTACTCGCTAAAAATTAACGGCACGGAAAATAAAGAAGTCTCCTCTTTTATGAATAGTATTATCGCCAATCTCAAAGCTGGAATTGCAGTCGTTTCAAACTTGGTTGCTGATAATCTAACTATTCAAACCAAACTCATCTCGCCTCTAGCTGACATCGATCAACTAAAGGTCATCGATGCCACTATTTCCGGTACTCTCTATGCAGAAAACATCAAAGGTCAAACCATCGATAATCTTCACTCCCAAATCAATTTACTCAACGAAAAATACTCCACCGCTTCCGCTATTTTAGCTGATCTACAAGCACGATACTCAACTTATGATTCTCTCCAAACCGCATCAAACAGCGCCTCCCTTATTGAAGATCCATTAGCTCTTTCTCCTTTAGCCACTACATCTGCTTCAATTCCCCAAGACTTAGCCTTAAACTCTCTATTCGTTGAAACTGACATCTTTGCTCACTCTTTTTCCTCATTTGATACAGATCTATTCATTCAACCCACAGGTGACCACCCCGTTCATCTCCTCGCAAATCTTATGACTCTCTTCCCCGACGGAAAAGTCCTTATCAATGGCGATTTTCTTATTACCGGTACCCTTTTTGCTCAAGGAATTGATACCCAAACAGCCACCGTCTCAGGCACTTTAGCAGTTGGAAGCTCAACTATCGCTTCAAATTCCGCACGATTTGCTGAGCTAACCACCGATGGCTTAATTATTGCCTCCGGAAATGATTACCAAGCCACAATATCTGGTCAAACCAACAGCAATGCTACTATTGGTACTGCCATCATTCTGTCCGGAACCAATGAAATATCCATCACCAACAATAAAATTACCCCCTCTACTCTTATATACATCACTCCCACTTCAGATACTGGCGGACGTGTCCTTTTTGTCAAATCAAAAACAGCCAATCTCGGTTTTACTGTTGGCATTACAGGTGATACAAACACTCCCAACATTTCCTTCAATTACTGGCTAGTCGAAACAAAATAATTTAAAAAGTCAAGTCTTGAAATAAATCAATATTAATCAATAATTAAAATAATAATTATTCTCAGACATTTGAAAAGACACAATAAAAATCATTTTTCCCGTCAAGTCGTTTTGCTTGTGATTTTACTTGGTCTTTTCTTGGGATTTTCCATTTTACGTAAGCCTTCGCCTCTTACCGCCCCCACCATAAAATCCAGTAACATTACTAGTAACTCTCTTTTCTTTGCTTCAAACCAAGAATACTCCGTCACTCTTGGCGAAAGAAATACCAACAAACCATTTGTTGAGTACTCTCTCCCATCGGGTAATAAAATTTCCTTCATTTTTAAAGATGTTAAAGGTAAATTAATTGCTCCGGAAACCACGGACAAAACTATTACCTTCAAAGAGGTCTCTCCGTCTGTCCACATTCGATATACCACCCTCCCAAAAGGTCTAAAAGAAGAAATTATTCTTAATAAACAAGCAACTAATCATATTTTTAACTTTTCCTTAAACACGACAAATGCCTTTCCTCAGGCACAGACCGACACTTTTTATTCAGGTACCTTTTTTGATCAAAAAGGTAAATATCTCTTTCATTTTGAAAAACCGTTTGCCATCGATGCTCATGGATCAAGAACAGACAACGTTACCTTTCAAATTAAAAAGGATATAAAAAATAATTTATACAACTTAGTTCTCGATGTAGATCGAGAATGGCTAGAAAGCACTAATCGTGTTTACCCAATTGTCATAGATCCAACTATTACTCATGACACTACTTCAGAATTTGCCACCGGACAACTTAATAGAGTAACTGACACCGGTTCGGGGTCATCACCCCAACTTGAGTCATATTTCCAGGAGTTAAAAGCCGACACACACACCCTCGCTCTCTATCACTTTAACGAATCATATTGTACAACAGACAGAAGTGGTAATTCCTTTACTTTAAGCGCTAATGGAGGAATAACATGTAATCTTGGTAATCTCCTCGGATATAAAGCTAGTGGCTTCGCCATTACTCCCGTCAGTTATTCAAACACTACATTACTTGACACTGCCCTCACCTCTGGAACAATAGAAGCTTGGATTAATCCTTCCAACCTTTCAGCCGTTCAAACAATTCTCTATGCTGATTCAACTTCGGACACTCTCCTCACCCTGGGGACAACCGGCTTCCTAACTTTCTCTACATCTGGAAGTACAAGTTTAGTTACAACTACAAATGCAATTCCAATAAACACTTGGACTCATATCGCTGCTACTTGGACATCAACAGGACATGCAATTTATATCAACGGTAATGAGGTCACTCGAGATACCAATACAACCACCCACACCAGCCAAGATTACACAACATATATTGGAGTTGGTGCTGGAGGCAACACTCTCCCATTTAGTGGTTCAATTGATGAAGTCCGTATTTCAAGAATCGCTCGTACTCCCGAAGAAATACGCCTCTCTGCTTCTCGTCGTCCTTACTCTACTTATATCTCAGATATTCTTGATTTTACGAAAGTTGCTGCTTGGAACTCTCTTAAATGGAATTCTCTTGGATTATCCACCGGAGATGGAGAAACTGCTACCGCTTCCGCCACTTCTAATTTGGTTGCCCAATGGAACTTCAACGAAACTTCGGGAACATCAATTGCCAACTCTGCTGGTGTAGGTACGTGTGGCGGCACTGCTTCAAACTGTAATCTTACTCTTGCCGGATTTCCGGACACATCCGGTCAGGATGTAAACACAGGTCTACAACTAACATCAAATAATTCTCGTTGGGGTTCTGGCGCCCTTGATACTTCAAATACATATACTACTTCTCTACTTCATATGGACGGAGCAGACACAAGTACCACATTTACTGATGAAAGTGGAAAAACTTGGACAGCTAACGGCAACGCACAAGTTGATACTGCCCAAAGTGTTTTTGGTGGAGCATCAGCGTTATTTGATGGTTCTGGTGATTACACCTCCACACCAGACAATACGGACTGGAGATTAGACAATGGCAGTAACAGCATTGATTGGACGATTGATTTTTGGGTACGTTTCAGTGGAGACCCAGGGACTGCAAACCGTGGTTTTTGTGGACAGTCTGTTGATTCAAATAATAACTGGTTTCTTGCTTTAGTAAATAATACTATACAAATATTTTCAAGAGATACTGGTGTTACTCGTATTAATATTTCGAACACATGGAACCCAGCAGATGCAACGTGGTATCACATTGCGGTTGTAAAAAACGGAACTAATTACCTCATGTTCGTTGATGGGTCACAAATTGGTACGACTATAAGTTCACTTGGCGTGATAGGTGATATTGCAGCAGGATTTACGATTGGCATGGGCAGTGCCACACCATATTTACATACTGGTTGGATAGATGAATTCCGTATTAGTAAGGGTGTTGCCAGATGGACAAGTAATTTTACTCCACCCAATTCTGCTTATTATGCTTCGCTTAATGATCCTGCTTCGAATGCTGTTGATCCAAGTGCCAGTTTCTCAATTGATACATGGATAAAAACAAATACTGTTAGTACCACCTTGTTAAGCAACAACAATAATAATCTCGCCAACTGTACTGCCAACGGCTACTATCTTGGCACTACTTCAACAGGCTTCCCTATCTTCAATGTAGACACAAATGGTGCAACCGCCGGTTGCGAAGCTACCGTTACAGGAAATAAAACAATCACCGATAGCAATTGGCATCATCTTGCCGCCACATTTGATCAAGGTGCCAGTTCAGCAAAAATTTATCTCGACGGGCTACTGATTGGTGAGGATACATCAGTTGCCTCCTCAATTACCAGTGTTACCGGAAATATTACTTTTGCCTCAATTGGAGTTATCACCGACTCAACCCGTTTCTATTCCCGCGCCCTGACTGCGTCTGAAGTTCTTAGCAATTACAACTCCAGTCGAATCGAATTACAAACCCGTGTCGGTGCATCAGCTGATCCCAATGATGGCACCTGGGAAGCCTGGAAACCCACAACTGGCGAAACTGTCATCAACGCCATGGACAATGTCGTTGATTGGGCGACCCCATCCGCATCAATTTGGCAAGGTGCCCAAATAGCCACGTCATCTTCTACAGTCATAAAAGCGGAAGGAAATGCCAGTCTTAATATCCAACAAGGTATTCCTAAGATTCTTCCTAGTACAGTCGCTCTCTGGCATCTTGACGAAACAGGTGGCACAGGCGCCTATCTTAAAGACTCAACAGCCAATGCTCACCATGGCACACCTTCAGGTACTTCTTTAGTCGATGGTATTTCCAATAAAGCCAGAAGTTTTAACGGAAGCTCAGATCAAGTTACCGCGCCAGACTCAGATGATTGGTATTTTGCCGCAAATCCATTTACCATTGATTTTTGGATAAATATTACAAACACCACAACAGGAACAAATGGTTTTATCGAACAATATGTAGATGCCAATAATCGTTGGGGTTTTTGGCTTGATACTACAAACATGCAATTCAATATTATTTCTGGAGGTGCAACAAAGGCCAGTTATACATTTGCTCCGGGTCTATCACCTAATACCTGGTATCATGTTGCTATCACAAGAAGTGGCACAATAGTTGCTATATACATAAATGGGGTTTCACAAACTCTAACAGTCACAACAGCAATTAGTACAAACGAAGTTCCAAATTTAGCCTCATCTTTATATTTCGGAAGTGCATATTTCAACAGTGGATGGCGATATCTTGGAGGAAAGATGGACGAACTGCGCGTCAGTAAAGGTGTTGCCTTTTCCGCCGAAGATGTTGCTGAAGCCTACCGCATGGGTAGAGATCATGTAATATCAGAAACTATTACCTCCACTAATCTTTCTTCTGCCACCAAACTCCCCTTCTTTATCGCTTCCGATCGTCTCGGGACATTCATGCAAATGACTTATGGGGAATCTGCTTTTGCAAACAACGAACCAGATGGAAATACGGTTGGTCTTTGGCACTTAGATGAACAGTCGGGATCCACTGCGTATATTAAAGATAGTAGTGGTAACAGCAATCACGGCACTCCCACCGGAACTACTTTTGTCCAAGGCAAAATTGGAAAAGCCAGGACTTTTAATGGCTCCAGTGATTATATTCGTGCAGCCTCAAGTGGTTATCGCAGTGCTGACAGTCTTGGCAGCATTAGTGCTTGGATAAGATTAAACAACTTAACAAATTCTCAAACTATTTTTCAATCGGCAGATGAAGCCACCGATAATTATTTTTTACAATTTAGAGTAAATGCCACTACAGGAACTCTTTCCATTCTTCAAAAGAACAATGATACTTATGATCAGGTAAGCAGTAACACAGCCTTAGTTGCAGGAAATTGGTATCATGTTGCAGTTGTATCAAGTGGAACCGCTTATACTCTTTATATAAATGGCAAAAGTGAAACTCTTTCTGTAGGAAGTGGCTCAAATACCGGAGATTGGTTTGCCGATACACCCAATCGGGACAATATTATGATCGGCATGAACAAGCGAAGCACAAGTTCCGATTATCTTGCAGGGACCATTGACGAAGTTATCGTTGATAATGTTGCCCGCACTGCAAACGAAATCCGTCAAGCATTTGAAGTTAGTGCTAGAACACATAATATAACCATTGATTTTAAAGCCAGGTTGGGACCACTTTACTTAATTACTGATAGCACCGATTTGAGTTTCTCTGTTAATGAAACGTCTTATGGTGCCTCTCTTGCTGCCGTTAATCTTTTCTTAGGCGACAAAATCATAGTTAAAGAAAACTACGATGGTACAGAATACATTGCCCAAGGAACTGTTAATGCCGTTAATTCAGGCACAGGAGATGTCACTGTTGTTTCGTGGGACACCGGTTCCACTTTCCCAGCTGCTGGTTATACCACGAATGCTACCGTCTTTAAATGGCAAAGAGAATATTTTGATATCACTAATCCCCTTTCTTCTCAAAAAGATGCTGTCACACGACTAACCTATCGCATTACCGATGGATCGATTGGTGGCAATATCTGGATTGATGATTTGAAGTCAAACACCGGATATCTAACCAATCCTTTTGGCTCTACCATCACTTCATCTCTTGGCAATCGATACTTCCAATATAAAGTTATTTTTAGTCAAAACGATCTTTCCGCCACATCTTCAGCACTTACTTCTCTCACACTAGATTATACCCAAAACGAGGCACCCAATATTCCTTCGCTTGATTTCCCATCTGATACTTCAACTGGTGCACCATTCCTTGCAGTTCTCAAGACCACGGCGACAGACAACAACTCCGACACCCTTAAATACAAAATACAACTCTGTACAGATGCAGCCATGACCGCTAATTGTAAAACATTTGATCAAACAGTCTCCACTACTGGTTGGTCCGCCACTTCTTATGCTTCCGGTGCTCAAGCCACCTACACCATTCAGGTATCAGATATTCTCAATGTCGGTACTGTTTATTATTGGAAGTCATACGCGATTGACCAAGCAGGGATAAATACTTGGAGTTCTACCCAAAGCACCCCCTATTCTTTTACAACCAATCAAACGGCAAACATACCCAGTCTTGACCAACCTACCAACTCTGCCACCAATGTTTCAACAATTTCTGTTCTTAAAACTACCACGTCTGACCCTGATAGTGATTTTCTCCGATATAAAGTCTTGATATGCAAAAATGTTTCTCTGACTCAAGACTGTCAAACTATTGATCAAACATCATCTCAAACCGGTTGGTCTGGGCAAAACACCGAAACCAACACAGCATATACTTCCGGTACTCAAGCCACTTACACCTTTCAGACTCCTCTTGCCGCAAGTACCACCTACTACTGGAAATCTTATGCCATAGACCCCAACGGATCCAACACTTGGTCATCAACTCAAACAACACCATATTCCTTTACCACAAAAAATGCTTCTTCGAAAACTTCACAATGTAATGCCATTAAAGCCGTCGACAACTCAAATGTCAGCATTAATTGGATAGACACTTCAGATGAAGAAGGATTCCAGGTTTGGCGTTCTGTTGACGGTAGTCTTGCTGCACAATTAGGCAGCAACCTCGCCGCGAACACGATTCAGTTATTAGACAGTACCGTTTCATCTCCTCACAACTATATATATCTCATCCGCAGTTTCCTGCTTGACGGTTCAAACACACTCTATTCCGACTGGTGTATTACTCCTGCAGTCAATTTAAGTATTGGCGAATTCAAGTTTAATGGCCTTAATATGCAAGGAATAAAAATTGATTAATTTGCTTATTAAAAAAATATCATCAATAATACATTAATGTCTTCTCACAAAAATGGTTACACTCTTGTTGAAATTTTAGTTGTCACTACTATTCTTGTTGTTCTCGGAATTCTTCTTCTTATTGGTATTAATCCTATGGCTCAAATATATAAAGGCTACGATGCCCGTCGCAAAGCTGACCTTCAAAAAATAAAAACTGCTTTGGAAAACTACTACTCCGATCATGAATGTTATCCTGTTTTTCCAATTACAGACTCCGCTGGTCTTCCCAGTTACACTTGCGAATCGGATTTTTTACGGCCATATCTTGATTCCATGCCTTGTGATCCAAATTCCAAGAAACCATATACTATTTATCTTGTCCCGGCGGTCAGTGTTTGCCCTCAAAATTTTGCCGCCTATGCAAAAATCAGTTCTTATTATGATCCAAATGCTAATGACATTGCCAAATGTCCCGACACTATCGAAGTTCATTCTCCCAATATGACTAATTTTGACACTATCTATGGTTGTAGCGGTCAGGTAGAAGTTTGCCCTATTCACTATGGCTGCAAAAAAGGCGCTTGTGTGGTTGTTGCCGATGATAGAATACCTTCCTGCAGTCCCTCTTTCTGCGACTCAAAATGTTCTCCCATTAAGATTGGTACCAAAACAATCGACTGCACTTCCAAAAAAGCTGATGGCTCTTACACCAGAGAATGTATTGAATTTTAGTTATTTCAATATCTTCCCAATCAATTCTTTTACTCCCGTTCCGGTTGCCGCCGACATAGGCAAAATAGTCACTTTCTTTTTCTTAAAATAGCTTACTGTTTCCCGAACCAACCTCTCCTCTACCAAATCAATTTTGGAAAGAACTACCACTTCTTTTTTATCCCCCAACCCTGCCCCAAATGATTTCAATTCTTTCCGAATCACTTGATATTTTTCAAATATTTCCTCTATTGTTCCTCCGGTTGCCGGAACCAAATGTACCAGCACTTTTGTTCTTTCGATATGTTTAAGAAATTTAACTCCCAAACCCTTGCCTTCACTAGCTCCTTCTATAAGTCCGGGAATATCTGCAATCACCAAATGTTTATCCGATGCTTTCAACACTCCCAAGTTTGGCTCCAGTGTTGTAAATTCATAATCGGCCACTTTCGGCCGAGCATTCGACAATACCGACAATAGAGTTGACTTTCCGGCATTTGGCAAACCCACCAAACCCACATCAGCCAATAATTTTAGTTCCAACTCCACTTCAAACGACTCACCAAGCTGTCCATCTTCGGCAATCATCGGTGTTGTACGGGATGATCCCTTAAAATGTATATTCCCGCGTCCTCCTTTTCCTCCTCGAGCAATTTTAAAGCTCATTCCGGGTTCGGTTAAATCCAAATACTGCCAAGTCTCTCCTTCAATATGTCCCTGATTAAATAATTTACCCAAAATTCCCAGTTTCATCCCTCGTACCCGTACTTCTTTCTCAACATCGGTTTCCAATGACAATCGAGTCAATTTTACGGAAGTGCCAACAGGCACCTTAATCACAATATCATTGCCCTTGGCGCCGGACATTTTCTTTCCATGTCCTTTTTCACCATCTCCTGCAGCAAATTTTTTATTGTGAGCAAAATCCTGTAAAGTTGATAAATTAGCATCGGTCTCCAAATACACGCTACCTCCTTTTCCGCCATCTCCACCATCAGGACCTCCTTTAGGGATAAATTTCTCCCGGCGAAAAGACACGGCACCTGCACCGCCATTCCCCGCTCTCACTGATATTTTAACTTGGTCAACCATATATACATCAAAATAATATTTTTATATCAAGCTTATAATGACAAAGTAATTATGAGCGTAGATATAAGAGTAAACGCCCACCGACATATCAATAACACATATTATTGATAGGATATGGAGTAAACCTTACTTGATCTACCACGGTATATATTGTACCTTACTTAGCGATTATCGCTCCTCTACTTTAGTACCCCCAACGGATCTCTATTCCCGGAAGTTGTTCTCACTTCAAAGTGGAGATGCGTTCCTGTTGAACGCCCAGTTGATCCCATTGAACCGATTACGTCTCCTCTTTTTACTGTCTGTCCTACCTGTACTCTCAAATTAGACAACATATGACCATACAAAGTAATATATCCGTTTCCATGATTAATCATAATCATATTTCCGTAACCTGAGTTCACCCAACCGGCATGGATAATCGTACCAGAATCCGCAGCCAAGATATTTCCGCCACTATGATTGGCGATATCCAAACCTTTGTGCCAAGCTCTGAAATTTTGGGTGATTGATCCTTGAGCAGGCCAAATCCAATTACCTGTCGCTGACACTGCCCCGGCGTTGGGTGTCATCGCCAAATTACCTCTCGGAGAACTAACTACTTCCATCGGCATCTCACCATCAGGTACAATTAATTGTTGGCCAATCGCCAGGGCAAATGTTTCATCATTGGTAAACTCATTAAAAGGAAAATCAACGATCGCCTGAGCAGAAACCTTATAACGTGTAGCAATCGAGTAAATAGTTTCACCGCCCTTCACTGTATGAATTACTCCGGTTACCGGTGGAATTTTTAGTATCGTACTTGGTTTTAATTTCTTTTCATTTACTCCTTTGTTAAGCCACAATATCGAGTCAGTGTCCACTCCAAATTTTTTGGCAATTCCAGCCAAAGTATCTCCGTTTTCTACTGTGTATTCAAAAATATCAGCTCTTGGCTTTTCCGAAACTTGTGTTAGAGGGTCAACAGACATCTGCGTATCCGTCGAAAGTCCTAATACTAGGCTACTTTCTCCGCCAATTGATTCTTGAGCAAAAGCAAAATTACCGCGGAATCCCGAAGCTAGTACAGCCTGAGTTTGCGAATCATTAACCACCAAAGACGGCCCCAAAGCCACTCCGATAATCATCACGGTTAATACTGCCACATTAACTATCAATTGGGCATTTTTCCCACGCTGTTGGTACATCTTGCCTACCACCACCGACTTAAATGACTCAAAAATGGCAAACTTGGGTGAAAGATAATTCCTTACAAAATACAAAACCAATCGCCTTAGATATCTAAAGAAGTCAACAAACCACTCGTTGAAAAAATGTCTTAGGCTGGTCATATTCAAACTAAATAACGCAGTTATTAGTTCGGTGCATCTATTTTACCACGTTCGTTCTCGTGCCTATCTATTACCTAATTATTTTATTCCACCCCTCGATAATAAGCCTATCAAGTATTTCTAATTTTTCAAAAAATACATCAACTTTCCGCTTTTCACTAACAACAGTATTTTTCTCTGTGTTATCTCCCAATACTTGAGTATCTTCAAAAAAATTCATTTGGGTATTATCAACACTAGCCCCCAAAACATCAGCATCCAATGTCAGTGTTTTGTTCATCGTCACTTCATTCTCCTTCTCACGTTCAGGCAAAATCAAATATGATATCGTCGACAAATTCTTCAAAACATTAGTTCCTCGTCCATCGTTTGCCAAAACCATAGATGTTGGTAAATAATGAATTTCTGCCACTCCAGGCTTTCTTCCCCGGAAAAATATTGTTCCAAAAATTCCTTGCGTTGCAAAGAATCCTGGATTTGGCAATCCGCCAGAAAGACGTACATAGCCGGAATTGTTATCGATAAGTTTTTGTACAAATATACTGGCAAAAGAATCTTCTGTCGATATTTTGACTACCTCAAGAATCTCTGGGTCATAATTAATATCTGCTTGTACGGTATTAATCGGGGTCCTTACTCCGGATATTTCAATTTTCATTGGAAATACTTCCTCCAACAGGTGTTGTCCCTTTGAAGGAATCAAAAAAGAAACTGTTTTGGGAACCGGAGGAAATCCAAACTTATTAAGAATTTTTCCTTCCCCCAATACAACTCCCACGGAAACAACAGAAAAGACAAAGATTAATATTCCATTAAGAACAGCTGATGTCAAGTTTTTTGGCGAAACTCCTTTTCGTTTATTAATTATTGTTCTACAAAAAGGACATTTATAGCCATCTATTCCCGCCTTACACAATAAACAAACCGAATTCTCAGTAAAGAAAAACCACCAAAACGGATAAGCAACAGCCAAAAACACTCCCAAAACCGCCATTAAATGAACAACCACCCAAGAAATTAACAATTTTGGGATGAACAATACTATTCCTTTTATTGGTAATTTATTATTCATCTTTCAATATAAAACAATAATACTGATAAATCCCTTATATCACAAATATTATCTTGGTTCACGTCACATTTTCTCGATTTAGACAACTCCATCTTAATTAAAGAGGCATCTCTCCAATCAATTACCCAATTTTTTACAACATTATACAAATCATCTAATTTTATTTTTCCGTTATCATTCAAAAAATTTGTAAAGTATCTTAAAGCGGCTGGAATATTTAACGTAATACGGCTAATGGCCGTCATCGATTCTGACGTATTAGCCGAAGTATTACTACTGTTACTATTTACCGTCGTACTCGTATTTGTAGTTGCTAAATTTGAAGTTGGAGTTGCAGTTAAAGTAACCGCATCCAAAACAGCATAATACGATGCGTTAATTGCCTGAAACGAACACCACCCCCCACTAACGACGCATGTTGATGGCGTCACAATACCTTCTTGCGTCCACCCTGTTGATAAATTACTCGAACGCACCACAGATAAAGTTTTTCCATCTAAAGTAGCACCAACAAATATTTTTATTGTTATTGCTTGGCTAAACTCCAAAGATGTTCCGGTTATACCAAACTGCAAAGCTCCATAAGCAACTTTTCCATCTTCAAGTCCGCTTATATCTCCTACTAGCACATCACTTGTCGTTAGATCTCTTGGGTCAAAATCGGTTCCATCTATTTTTGCAATTACCAGTTGATTTGGAAGTACGACACTTCCTTTTCTGTCAATATTATCAGCCGTGTATATTGTCAATTGTTGTGTTGTCGTTATCGACGGAGTTGAAATAATACTTGCTGTAGGTGGAATAGCCATCAAACCCGCAGGAAGAAGCGACTTTAATTCCGATGGAGCAATTTCATTAGCCGTAATTGTTGGGCTTTGACAGCTAGACACTCTAAAACTACAATTGATATCACAAGACAAATGTCCTCCAGTATATCCCAAAGTCAAACACTGATTGCCTCTTAAATCTTCGTTATCACAATCCTCACCATGTTCGGAAACATCATTACCACAAACACTAAGTTTAATTGAACTTGTTATTGTTTGGCTAGAAGAAGCATGTATTATTCCTTCAAAAAAGAATAAATAAGCTATCGTTATAACAAATAAACATCTTCTCATTTGGATAGTTATTTTTAGGTTCATTCATTTTCTCCGTTTTGTTTAAACCCTTCTTTTTTTCCACTTCTAAAATTAATTTTGATGTTTAAGTATTTTTTTGCTATTAAATATATGAATAATAGACATACTGCTAATGTTCCTCTTTGAGGCCATGGAGTATATACTTTATAAAAACTTACAACTTTATAATAAATACTTTGAAAGATATTTGATGGCACAACAGTAAAATAAAGTTTGGCTGCAGCTGCTACTCCGATAGATGTTTTACCTTTCTCAACTTTTTTCAAAGGTTGAGCCTCTAGATAAGAAAAATAGTTTCCAGGAACCATTTTTAAGGGCAAATTGATCTTTACACTAACATTTTTTACTTCACCTGGATTCAATGAAAATTTTTCTGGCGAAAAAACAAACCAAGATTGGTCAGGTTTTATTTCAGGTTGATTTTGCTGAAAAGAAATCGACACTTGATACTCCGAAAATTCGTCTCCGGTATTAATTACCGCCAAAGAAGGTAAATTATAAATCGTTCCTGGTCGTAATTTTTCATCAACTTGAATTTTCCCCGTGCCCACACCCACGCCTATTCTTCCAAATACAACACTTGGAAAGATAATTATAATTAACAACAAAAAACCTAGATTTTTTATAACCATCTTCATTGGCTCAATCTTATACAAAAAGGGTAAGTTATTCAACTGTTTTTATGGTGTTGTCGCTTGAATTGTTACGGTAATTGTTTGGGCATCATAATGTGTTGTCACAGTCGGAGTCCCAACTTGTAAATCAAATACCTGAGTTCCACTTGTCGCAACGGAAGCCGCTAAAACCTCATAACTTGGGCTGATACCAACAGAAGTCCAGCTTGGTGTAGAGTCACAAGTGGCTGTACAAAATTTCATCGTGTATGTTTCACTCCCAGCTGTAGCACCTAGAGTCCAATTCCCTGATGCCGTATTTTCTGATTTTATATTGAATTTTTCCGTTATATTACCGTTATTCGTGGCTGTCGTACTATCATTTACACCATTTGTTGTTGTATCTTTTGTTGAGCTTGTTCCAATCGTCCCAAAACTAACACCATCACCATTATCCAAAGATACCGAAATATTCTGAGCAGTTACTGTTGCAGTCACTGTTCCAAGCGTCGGGTCAGTTGCCCAAGCAAGACCAACTAACTGCAAAGAAGAAGCTAAAATACCGAAAACTAATAAAATCTTTGTTATATATTTCACAATATATTAGTTATAAAACATACAAACAATAAATGTCAAGTTGCCAAATCTTTTATCCTTATTTCCTCTCCTCAGTGTTGCGTTGCCATTATCGTCACTGTAATTGTTTTCTGAATCGCATCTGAAAGTGTTGGTGTCGTCAATCTCAAATCAAAGGATTGGGTCCCATTTACAGCAACATTCAGCACTGGAGCGGGTGGCCCTGCGTATGTATCTGCCGATACGAATTTTGTCCAATTATTTCCTCCATCAATAGAAAACTCATGGGTAAAAACATTAATATTGGTGTTGCTTCCCAACAACCAGCCCTCTCCCCCCGTTGCCACACTTGTTTTTATCGTAAAATCTTCATTCACATTACCAATGTTCCTGGCTGTCGGGGTGGTACCTAATTCTAAAGTACTTTTTGATGTGTTAAAAGGTATCGCTCCATAACTCACAGTTCCATTCGCTGAAATACTCACCGAAATTACTGCGATAAAACCTCTATCGTTGGCTGATATTTGTTGACTCGCCCCGTTGGCATTCAATAAACATTGATAATACCGGCCACTACCATCCCCAGGTAATTCAGTATCGTTATACGACGAAGAAGTTGCTCCATTAAGATTAGAATAATTGGCATTACTATCTGCAGCAGATCTTTGCCATTGATAAGTAAGCGACCCAACACTTCTATATCCTCTGTTGGCAGTTGAGATTTGTTGAGTTGCTCCAGTTGCATTTAATATGCACTTGTAATATCGACCGACACCCGCATTGGCCGATGTCCCGTTTAAACTCAAATTTACTTGTGATTGTGATATACCGTCACTCGCAACCGTTGTCCCGGCAGTAATTGTAGGGGCGGGGGCTCCAGTGTCACTATATATTGCTGAAGTTGCCCCTCCAATATCAGAGTAACTAGCATCACTATCAGCAGCAGATCTTTGCCATTGATAAGAAAGTGACCCAACACCACGATAACCGGTATTAGTCGTACTGTCTGCACTATTTCCTGTCGCGTTAGATGCCACCACTTTATATGTATGTGTTGTTCCATTGTTTGCAGACGCTCCAGACAAACTCAAGTCCACTTGTGCCGTACTTGTCCCATCACTAGCCACCGTTGTTCCAGGGGTAATACTCGGTGCTGTCGCTCCGCTATCATCATAAGTCGCAACGTCGCCAACAAGACCCAAGTCAGTCGAATCACGCCACACTCTATAATTTGTTGCTCCGGTCGATTTTGTCCAAGATATAGTCACTTTATCTGTGTATGTCCCATCGGTTGCTGTCACGTTTGTCGGTGCCGCAGGTTTGGTGAGAAAGGTTGTCTCTGTACCATAACCAGTACCGATGGTGTTTGTAGCATATGCATTTATGTAGTATGTTGTTCCTGAAGAGAGACCAGAAAGAGACGCTGTAAATGCTCCTGTACCTCCCGATCCAGATCCTGCTGCAGTGCTATCCGCTGTTGTGCAACCAGCAGAAGTTTTATAACATACACCCCAAGCACTCGCGTTTATTCCTCCTGTACTTGTAATATTCCCATTTCCAGTTGCTGTGGAAGATTCAACAGCACTAGCAGCTTGGGTAGTAACAGTTGGAGCAGTCGGCCCAGTATAATCGACAACCACTTTGACATAATCTACATAGGCCGTATGAGCCGTATTATCTGTTCTTTCAAATCTCAAAATCGCCCAAAATCCACTGGCACCTGTTGCTTTTAAATTGGCCGTTGTTAATCCGGATGGTGAACGATTTACCAGTTCGAAACTAGTAGTTCCTGTTGTATCAGAAGTTCCGGTGCCAACTTCTGATCCACCAGATTTTGCTCCTAAATACAATACCGGGCCACTGCTATCAATTGCTGAGTTTTTCCATTCTGCCGTTAAAGTGACCGAATTAATCGTCGAACCATCAGGAATACCGGATAAATCAAAACCATAAAGTGTTCCATACCATGTATTTTTTGCCGTTCCCACTCTTGATGCAAAATTCGTCCCATCGTCGGTATACGCATAAGTTGGATCAGTCCAACCAGCAAGAGATCCATCGGTAGAATTCGATGTGGCATACACCGTTGTCGTTGTTGCATTTACTTCTTTTGATCCAGCTGGAAACATCAAAACAAAAAGACATACTCCCAAAAATAATCTCCAATACTTTATCATTTTCATTTTTCTACTTCATCTTAGCGACCATCTCCTTTTTTGTCCATCAATATCAAACTATAAGGCGTTTTCGCCACCAACACATAACCAAGACTCATCAAATACTTCACTATCTCCGATCGTTTTGGATTCATAAAATCAAACTCCAAATCCTCGCAGATGATTATTCTTGGCCGGAACTTTTTCCAATCGTTTGACTCCAACACTTCCAAATCCATGCCCTCAACGTCAACCGACATTAGGTCAATTTTTACTCCCTCCAATCCCGTACTCGCCATAATATCTCTCAAAGGCATCACTGCTACATTTACTTTTCGCCAAAATTTTCTTTCAGCTTGATTAATATTTTTCTTTGCTTGGACTTTAGAAAAAGTGTTTGACGCTCCATCGGCAAACTCAAAATATTCCAATACATCTTTCTTTTCTCCCACTCCCATTTCCACAAATTTGTCGCGTGGCCTAACCTTAGAAAAATCATCCTTAGCTCCCGGTCTAGGCTCCACACACACCCCTCTCCACCCTCGTTTATAAAACAAATAAGTGTTGGAAAACTGTTTTGGGTGAAATGCTCCCACGTCAACATAAACACCTTTATTTTTCTTTCCTAATTCGATATCGACCACAATATCCTCACCCGACTGGGCATAAGACCGCTTCCCAAACCAGTCATAGAGAGGCGACAGTAATATTTTTTCTCTAATACCCACATCCCTATTTTAATTGATAAACTGAAAGTATGTTAACTTCAAGAGATACTGTTCAAATGGAAACAGTTTATTGCACGAAGAAGGATATGGAAGATTTTAGAAAAGAGTTCAAAGATACTCTCCAAAAAAATAAACTCGAAATTATCACTGAAATTAAAAAAACTCGTAAAGAGATGTCAAAATGGAAATAAGGCATCGATTTTCACCATCGCACTTTTTCATTCTCTCCATTATTTTTAGTCTTTTTCTTGTCTTTTCCATTTTGGCTCTCAAACCAATAAAGCCCTTTCTTCCCTATTTAAATTTTCTTTTAGGAACAGAAAAACCCACTTCCTATCTCATTCTCTTGGGTAACGACGCCGAGACAAGAGCCAATGGTGGCTTTGCTGGTTCCTACGCCAAACTTATCATCACCAATCGCAAAGTGCAAAAGCAATCTCCATCATCCAATAATAATCTTCTATTCCGAATCTTCCGCATTACGCCAACAATCGATCTTTCTTTCCAAGATATCTATGTTCCCAATGGTCAGCTCCAAGGATATGTCGCCCCACCAGCTCCCGTTCAAGAAGCTTTTCAGCATGGCACTTGGCAATTAGCCAACGCCGATTGGGAACCGGACTTTCCTACTGCCGCCACCACCATCAGATGGTTCATGGAAAAAGGTGACGAAATAAATCCCGATAATCTTATTATCTTAAATCTCACCACCATCAAAAAAATCCTTGATGTTGTTGGTTCATTTACTGTATCAGAATATAACGCTCAAATTACTCCCGACAACTTATACCTCTTTCTCCAAGGCAAAGCCGAAGTCAATTTTTTCCCCGGTTCTACACAAAAAAAAGATGCCCTTACCGCTGTCGGCCATTCTTTTAAGAATGCCATTTTAAATCTGCCTCTTAGGAAAAAGCTAAAAATCGCCCAAATTCTCTATCAAGATTTACAAAATCAAAACATTGTTGCCAACTCCACCAATCAGGATTTTCAAGCTCTCTTGGAAAAGAAAAACTTTGCTGGGAAACTCACAAGCAGTACTCCCGACACCTTCCTCATGATCGAAGTCAATTTAGGTGCCAACAAAGCCAATGCCTACATTACCCGCCAGACTACTCACAAAATTACCTTTCAAAATAATCAGACAACTCACTTTCTAGCCGTAAACTTCCAAAACTCCTCTCCGGAAGCTAACCCCAATCCGCCTTTTCATTATGGAGGAGATTACAAATTCTTCCTTCGTTTTTACATTCCGTCAAACGCCCAAAACATCCAAATCGCCACTCCTTCTTCGTCAATACAACCAGTCAAAATCTCCATGCAATCTCCGATAATTACTCAAAAATACGACCTCACCGAAATTGGTCTCTGGCAAATCACCCCTACCCAAAACCAATCGACTATTACTCTTTCGTATTCTCTACCAGTTTCAGCCGAAAACTACTCCCTCACCATTCTCAAACAACATGGTCTTGTTACTTCTCCCCAAACAATTAATATTGGTGACAAAACTTATGAAACCAAGCTAGAAAACGACTATTCTCTCAACTAAAACCCTTTTCTGAACTTAGGTATTTTTCTCTTTATTGTCACACCATTATTCATTACCGCCACATTGTTTCTCCTGATTTTTTTTGATGAAATTATCCTTCGAGTCGAATCCCTTCCTATTTTTCGAGAAACAATCGACACTTTCTCTGACTTACTTTCAATTTCTTTTCTAATAGACTTAAAATCCACAAAATTAACTCCCGCCAACTCTTTTATCTCCCTAGCCGTTCTTTCCGCTCTCGCTAAAATCGTTATCTTTTTCTTTTTAGCTTTCAAATACTCCACGATTGGGGCAAAATCTCCATCTCCCGACATCACAATAGCTTCATTGTACTGGCTCATATAGCGCATCATGTCAAAAGTCAGGTCCACATCACAATTGGCCTTGGTTGTGGTTATTCCTTCGGTACTAACAAACACTTTTGTCGGTTTAATCCGAAGGTCATAGCCAAATTTTTCCAAATCCCGATAAAACATCGCCCTATTTAAATGTGCTTCCAATAGCACCTTTTCTTCTTCCGTTCTCTTTATCCCTGCACTCACTTCGCCTTTGACAGATAACATCTCATTCTCATAAAACTTCACCAGCTTCCCCAAATTCAGCTTCTTACCTTCTTCTTTATATGTCTCCACGTCCACACCGGCATAATAAAACACCTTGGTTACAGCAAACTTCGCCCGTAAATAGGCAATTAGTTTTTCATAATCAATCCGAAAATGCATACTTCTCTCTCCACCATAAAACAAATTCGCTGCATCAATGAAAGCGTATATCGACCTACCTCTTTTATCCATATCTTGATTGTATCCTTATTTTACTTAATCTTTTTTCGCACTATTGAACCTAAAAAATTTTGCTCAGTCACCACTTTCTTACCAGTTTTTTCTTCCAGTTCCAACCGGGCATTTCTAGCAATTTTTCCACCTTTATGTGCAGGAAACTTATTCTCCCAAAAACCCGTGGACTTTTCTACCTCAGCAATTTTTCTAGTCGACATCTCCGCCAAAGCAGTAAAAATCAACTCCGCCTCACTCATATGATCTCGTAAATTTTGCTGTTTCAGTCCTTTAAGATTTTTATGCTCTTTTACGGTCAGTTCAGACCACTCTTCATGAATAATATTTGTGAGAATTGCAAATTCTTCCGTTTTACTAACTTCATGAGTCTTCCAGTAATCAGTCAATTTGTTTCTGGTTTCTTGACCCATCATTCTTCTTTGGATCCATTCTTCACTCCTACCCATTTTTCTCCAGTACAGACGACCACGGTTGATAGATTTTTCAGGGTCGGAAATGTCTTGAATTCTCTCATAACCCACCTTTGCCAACCATAGTTTTATCGATTCTGCCTTTGGAGAAGGAACACTTTGAATTATTCGAAACATCACCTCAGTATCCGCTACATCAGTTAGGCGCATTTTCCCGTCTGCCGCCATTAATTTCAACCGGTGACATTTTGTCACCACTTCACTATCTTCATCTCGCAGTCTCTCAGCAAGTTTATTCCAATATTTTCTTGGATCAACACTTCCCGTCAAAGCCCCCATAATATCCACCACCGAAAAATACCATTTCTCTTCTTTATCGCTCCATTGTCGGCGAATATTTTTACCATCAAAAACCACAAGCCTTTTTTCCTCAATTTCTTTATCCATAACTAAATATAAACCAAACAATACCCGAATTCAACAACTCTTACCCCCCATCCTTAAGCGAAGCCAAAAACTCCTTGTTACTCTTGGTCTTTTGCAAACGGGACAAAAGGACTTCCGTTCTTTCATTGTCGCCAAGTATATCAAGCATTCGACGCATAAGGATAATACTCTGGTACTCCACGTTATCAAAAAGCAGGTCATCACGACGGGTTCCACTTCTATTTACATCTATAGCCGGATAAATTCTTCTTTCTGCCAAATGACGGTCAAGGTGAAGCTCCATATTGCCCGTTCCCTTAAACTCTTCATAAACCAAGTCGTCCATTCTTGAACCGGTATCCACTAAAGCTGTGCCAATAATGGTCAAACTTCCGCCACCTTCGATTTTACGAGCCGCACCAAAGAATTTTTTAGGCGGATACAAAGCAGCTGGGTCAAATCCACCCGAAAGTGTACGGCCTGATGTTGGAATTGCTAAGTTGTAAGCACGAGCCAAACGAGTCACGGAGTCAAGCAATATCACTACATCTTTCCCCTGCTCCACAAGCCTCTTGGCACGTTCCAGCGCAATCTCGGCCACCTTTGTCTGTTCTTCGGCTTTCTCGTCAAAATTTGAAGCCGCAGTCTCACCAAGCATTGCTGAATCTTTAGTAATCGCTTTAATGTGTCGGGAAATGTCGGTTACTTCTTCAGGACGTTCACCCACTAAGACAGCAATGATATGAATTTCAGGATAATTAGCCGCAATTCCCGAAGAAATCTCTTTCAACACGGTTGTTTTCCCGGCTTTGGGAGGCGAAACAATAATTCCACGTTGTCCCCGTCCAATTGGAGCACAAAGATCAATCAAACGCGTTGATAATATTTCTTTTCCTGTTTCTAGTTTTAATTTCTCAAATGGGAAAATAGGAATCCCTTTTTCAAATCTTGGTCTTTCCAATATTTTTGTAGCATCTTCACCATTTATCTTAGTAATCTGCACCATATTCCAGTAAGGCTCGTTGTCCTTAGGTCTTCTAGCCAAACCCATCACCACATCTCCGGCACGAAGTTTGGCACTTCTGGCCATCTGAGAGGATATAAAGACATCATTTTCTCCTGGTCGGTACTCCGCTCGGGCCATTGCTCGGCCATCGGTTCCAAAAACGTCCACAATACCTGTTACTTCTTCGGTAATCACTGGTTCTTGTGGTCTTGGAGTAAAAGATGGACGCATCATTGGTCTTTGCTGGTAAGCAGGACGAACAAAAGGTCTACCTTGATATTGTGGAGGTAATTGGTTTCCGGGAACGCTCGGTCGAGTCTGAGAAGCTGAAATCACAGGCACGGCTCCGTTATCGGCATCATTGGTCTTGGAAATAACAGGTTCGGAAACAGTAGAAACTGGTTGTATAACTTCAACTGGAGCCACAATAGGCTCAGCGACAACTGGTTCTGCAACAACTGGCTTTTCTGTAATCAGTCCGCCTTTGGCGGATGTAATCAGTCCGCCATTTGAAAGTCCGCTTTTAGCGGAGACGGAAACACGTTTTGTCTTGGCTTTATCTGCCATAAGATTAGGAATTAGTTATTTAATAAATAAGAAAGCTTGAAAAATTCATCTAGAATATGGATTGGAAGGGAAATTAGATAGGAACAACTTAATTCTACATCGTCATAATTCCCTGTCAATACCACTCTCCAGATTTCGTTTTTTCGATGTGCACCTTTCATCCCGCTCCTTGATCCAAATACCAATAATCCTGCAACAAGAAAAATGAATGAGAGATCAAAAACTCCCAACGAAAGGTCAAAATCTCCAAATAATGATAAAGACAAAACACATTACCTTCGAGTTTTTTGAAGCTCTTGAAATTCTTGAGAATTCTTTGAACCAATACAAAGCAGCTTGGTTAAACGGTATTAAGCGGATTAAGGGTGAAACGCGTAAGGCCTTAGCTGCAGCGCCAGGTTTTGAGGAAAGGCACTGCGAACCAAACCCATTTCACCTTTAATCAACTCAACAATATGTCAAACTAGGCAGCAGTATATCACTCGAAGCTATTTTTGTCAAATCTTATCCCAAAAATCACCATAAATATATCAATCTACAAACTTCTACTACACTAAACTTTCCTTTTCTCTCACAAAATAATGGCTCAAATATCTTGTCGAAAGTATTACTCCACCGGCCCGGAACAAGCCATTGTTTATACCACCCAACTCTCCCCGCTCCTCTTAATCGAGGCTAATAATATGAGTCAAAGGCTGTTTTTCTTTTCTCAGCAAACTCTATATACTAATATATATGCGTCTCACCAAAAAATCTTTCGCCTCTATAGGTGTTGTCCTTTGGTTCTTCGCCATCATTCTGGCTCTTCTTCCCTCTTGGCCTCATCTCTATTACCGTCTTTTTCCAAAAACTTCAATCACCCTTGCCTCCACAATCGGCCAAACCGTCACCAAAGCCGACTCTGCGACGTTTGCTAACCCAATTACCACGCCAGACGCCACCGAAGTACCCCTCCCTGATATCGACCCCTCCCTTCCCAGGGAAAATGGCCTCATTATCGAAAAAATAGGCGTCAGAGGTCAACTTCACGAAGGTAGTGATTGGGAAAACATCTTAAAACTGGGTATTTGGCGGGTTCCCGACTTTGGCACTCCTGAAGACGACTCCAAACCATTAATCCTTGCCGCTCATCGTTGGGGATATCTCGACTGGTCTCCTGCTTTCCGTAAATTAAATTCTTTCTACAGTTTACCCAATTTAAAAATTGGCGACGCCATAAAGGTCATTTGGAACCAACGTCCATACGAATACAAAGTTTACTCGACATCCACAGGCACAAAAATAACCGAATACAATGCGAATCTGATCCTGTACACCTGTCAATTATGGAATAGCCCTGTTAGACTTTTTGTCTATGCAAATAGAATCTTTTAAAATTGCCAATGGTGTGTATCCACTGTTGTAAAGACCTCCTTGTCAAGTTCTTTATTTATGCAGACTAGAAAGATAAATCACCCAAAAGGCACCTCCATGCACTTTTAATTATCCTTTTTGTGTCTAGATATCCAGCCTGGTATCACCAAATAAATTCTCACATATTATCACTATAGGTTGACAATTCAGCCTGACAATGCTATACTCCCGCCATGAAATCAATTTTGCCTATCATCTTTATCGTACTCGTTCTCACGGGTGCAATCGTCTATTCCCTGGCCAAAAGAACCTTGCCTACCAAGCCAATCGATAACCTTGGTATTCCAGCCAACGAACTTGAAGGGAAAGACGGTATTACACCAACCCCAACAATCAAAATCACTAATCCAAGCATCACTCCCACGATTTCTTTACCCAGCACTACTGAAAATACCAACACTACCAAAGGCGGACAAGCCGTCACGGCCCAAAAAACCACGGTCACTAAAATAACCAAAACCACGGTTTGCACTCCTGTTTATGGCTCAGCCGACACCTGCACCGAACATGTTGTTGTCGATACAGGCGCCGAAAGTGCCATGTTCTTCAACCTTGCCGGTATTGCCTATCTCGGTGGTCTTCTCTCCTTCGTCAAAGCCAAAACCTTAAAACACTAATAGTCATCCCCTCATTCCACTCTTTGAGTTAAGTACGAATAGTACTGTAGACGAAAAGTAAGAATGAATGGGACTGAAATTTACCTCTGTTCTCAAGCCTAACTAGAGAACAGAGAGTAGATCTCAAGTCTACGTTCTTTAAAATTGGAAGCAAATCCGCGAAAGTGGAAATTCAATCACATTCCAAAGGAGGAATGAAATGACCAAAAAAGCGTTATGGATTGTAGTAATAATTTTAGTGCTGATAATGGTGTGCATTATCAGCTCAGTTGGGGTTGCTGCCTCAAAAAGGATCATCATGATCCCGAATGTCGTGGAAACCCAAGAAGCTCCCGTTGCTGATGAACAGCTGTGTGTTCCAGCCTGTGATCCCAGCACCATCCCATTCACCGACATGGGAGAGCTTGACCCCAACGTTGAGACCGTCATCAATGGACCTGCCATCTATGAATGGTGGACTGGCGGATCTGATGAGGGAGTCCAACGTGTTGATGTTGGAGAAACCGTCACCATTCACGGCTCAGCCGGGCACTGGTGGACATTGCCAAATCAGCAAGGTTTGGACTGTGTTTGGGATTTACATGTGCGCAATTATGGCGCCAAGCCCCAGCACGTCGGCAAGACGTACGAGCAACTCGTCGTTCCACCTCCAGACGAGTATCTAAAATAGAGCTTCCAAAATTGTTTTACCATTCCCCCGAAGAAACCATTTCGGGGGAGTTTTCTCTTGAAGCTTAATCAAAAGGCTCCAAAAGAAAGCTCGAATCCAATTAAAGCTCATTTATATTAAGGAGATATTATGAAATACTGCGTTAATATCGTGTTTTTTGGTACAACTGCCTGGTTACTGGGTTCGTTATTGCTTTTCATTAATTATATTGACCCAAGCCGACAGCTCTTGTATATCGGAGCACTTATGTTTTTCTCCGGCCTTGCCGCAGATCTGTTCTGCTTCATTGCCAAACAGATCGTTAAATCATAATAGTTCCTCCCCTCCTTTGTTCGTGCCCCGGCCTAACCAGCCGGGGCGTTTTTTACGTCATTGCGAATCTCGTATTCGAACAAAAGCAATCTACACAAACTTAGGCTCATACATCCCTGATTCTCCTATAGAGCTTGACAAACGGATAAAACTATAATAACCTGTATATATCACTATGAGATACCGAATCACTCAAAGACCATTGATTTCCGTCATTCTCCCGGTTCACAACGCGGAAAAATACCTCGTCGAGGCTCTAGAAAGCCTTAGATACCAAACCTACCCTCACTTCGAGGTAATTGCCATAGACGATGCCTCAAACGACCTTTCATACCGTATTCTCCAAAATTACGCCAAAATTGACTCTCGTTTCAGAGTCTTCAAAAACAAAACTAACCTCAAAATCGCCAATACCCTCAATTTTGGTCTCACCAAAGCCAAAGGAAACTACATTGCCCGTATGGATGCCGATGACATTTCCCTGCCTAATAGGTTCCAAAAACAGCTCCATTTTCTCCAAAAACACCCCGGAGTTGTCGTTGTTGGCGGTCAATGTCTAACCATAGACAAAGATAGCCACCTTACGGGCAAAAAGCTCTTCCCTACCTCCCATATTGATATCCACGAGCTCATGTACACCGCCAACCCTCTGCAGCACCCCAGCATTATGATAAACAGACAGCTCTTACCCAAGAGCTTCTCTTGGTACAACCCCCATCTCACTCCGGCCGAAGATCTTGACCTCTATTTCCGCCTTGGCAAGTTTGGTCTTTTTGCCAACCTCAAAACCACCGTTCTTATGTACCGTCAGCACGGAGATTCCGAAACCTTCAGAAATCCCAAGCACACCTTCGCCATCACTCAAAAAGTTCGTCGTCTAGCGGTAGAAAAACATGGCTACAAACCCAAAGCCAAAGCCAAAGTTATCGCCGCCATTCAGTCTTTGGTTCTCTCCGTCATTCCCACCTCCCTCGTTTTCCCTTTGTACACTCTCGTAAGAGGCACCAAAATCAAAGAAAAGCTGGAAAACCTAAATCTCCGCCTCGCCTCCTAAATTCGCCATCTAATATCACTCCGACTTCATTATCGATACCATAGGCTTTCTCCCAGCTATCGCATCTTTAATCGCCTTTCTAACTTGCTCTTCCGTAATCTTATTCACCATTACCTCAAACTCCTCCGGCAAAATCACTTTCCCTTCCCAAAACAAAAGTCCACAAAAATCTTCAGCAATTCCCATTGTTGATTCGTACTTCATTTTTGCATTCATTATCAAATACCTTTTTGCTCTCAAAAACAAATCGTTATCAATCGGCTCTGATACAAACTTTTCTATTGCTTTATTAATTTCTTCAAGAACCTCTTCAAGATTTTCCGATTTCACTGACGATTTGATACTCAACCAACCCGCTACTTGAAAAAACCCAAATACGGCTGAAATACTGTAAACCATTCCCAATTCTTCACGAATTCTGGTATGCAAAATAGACCTCGGACTTCCCCCCAAAAGATAACAACCAATTCCCATCGCATATCTATCCTCAATGGTGGTTTCCTTTATTCCTTTGGTTGTCCACCCTACATCGATTGTTGTTGTCGACATTCCCGATTCTAAATGCACCAGTCGTCCTGTCTGAGGCTGAACCGTATCAAAAATTTCTTCAATTTTGTTTCCTTGCTGTACCAATATATTTCGTAAATGCTTTTCAACTTCCTCAAAATCAATATTTCCCACAACAGCGATTACCATGTTAGCTGGTACAAACATCTTTTTTTGATAATCTAGTAATTCCTCTCTGGAAACGCCATTTATATATTCTTTATTCCCCAAGCCATCTCTCGTATATCGATGTCCCCTTCCAAAATACTGTTCGTCTACTTTTTTTGAAAATCGCACATTTGGCCTTGACCATTTATCCTCATATTCTTGAATAATTACCTTCTTTTCTTTGTCTAATTTCTCCTCAGGAATCATCATTTTAAACAGCATTTCCTCCATCAATATCATTCCGTTTATTAATGATTCGCTTGGCATTCTCATCACCAATTCCAGTTTTTGACCGCTTGTTGAAGCGTTACTCCAAATCCCATTCTCCTCTTTATATATCTCCATTGTCCGACTATCCGCAAATTTCTCCGTTCCTTGAAACAACATATGTTCCAATAGATGTGCTTTACCCCAGTTTTCTCCATCTTCATACCAAGAACCGGCTTTAATTCTGATATCAATGCTCACCGCCTTTAACGACTCTATCTTATACAAAGCCACTAAGGCCCCGTTTATGTCCAATTGTCGAAAATTTGTCTCCATACTTGTTATTTTACTATTTTAATAAGCAATAAAAAGGCTCCCTGGTATTTTTACCAAAAGGAGCCTGGGCAACTAGTCGCTGCCTCTTCTGATTTCATCAGCCTTTTCCCGGATTTCCCGGTAAGAAAGATCCTGATGGTCTCTTTCGAGATCTCGTTGCAGTCTTTCTTGCTGGTCATGGTCTAAACCAGCGTCCCTTGAAGCATTATGAGCCCTTTCGTTCGGGCCATTTGGTTCACTACTTCCACCTCTTCCTGAATCTGACATTTTACTCTCCTTTTCTAAAGTGCACCCTGCCTAAACAGGTTTGAGTTACGATATCCCGTATTATATACATATAACCCTATATGTCAACAACCGCCTTTGATATAATTTAGCCACATGATTGACTTAGTTGGCATCCTAAACGAAAAGATTGAATCTACAGAAAAAAGCCTCAAGAGGGCTGCTTTCGAACGCGACAATAGCGCTACCCCAATGGAATCTCAACATGATCAGACAAGACAAATCGCCAACCAGCTCTATAACGCCTTGCTCGATGAAAAAAAGGGGCTTCATCTACTAAAGAGAAAGCTCAAAGATTTCAACATTATATATACACTTGAAAATTTGTCGAGTGGCACAAAATATCGATTTTTTATTGTTCCGGATGGTCTTGGTGGTAGCACAATCGATGGGATTACTTTAATAAGTGACAAAACACCATTGTCTAATAAAATCATCGGAAAAAATACCGGCTATGCATACGAACTAAATGGACAACAATTCAGGATTGAAAAAATTGAAGACAATAAATAGGTCTCATCGCTAAGACACTTTCGAATTCTTCTCCCTACGGAATAAACGGACTAAACTTTTTGGTATATACCTTCATTGGCGTCGGAATATTCACCATAAAATCCGGTCGGTAAGTAAACAGTTCAGACGGCTGGGTATTATTCAAGCTTCCAGCTAAAGTTCTTGATAAAAACATATTTGTCCACGCCACAAATGATCCCTCACCCAAAAACTGTTCGTCTTCCATATCGCACCCGTCTTCTGTTATATCCTTACAAGGAATATTTATATTTTCCCCGATAAACCATCCCTGTGCCTTTGTTACATTGTAATTAAAATCAATACTACCGCTGGAAATTATCGCCAAAAACGCTCCTTCAGGTACCTCGATATTGCCAATTACATTTACATTTGCATCTATTAGCAGTATTACCTTCTGAGTTCCTGTCGGTCCACTGTAATTAAAGGCATCAATATTCTCCGTTCCCGTATATTTAAATATTTGATATCCTACTCCTCCGTCATCATAGTTTATATCCCCTCCGTCCCACGGCGTCGCTCCAAAAATATCCGTTCTCACCTCATAAAAATCATAATCATATCGTAGAGTCTCATAGCTGCTCTGTATCTCCCATAAATCCCCACTTACTATCGCATTTTCATTTCCACCTAGTTGTCCATTAATTTTTTGCCCGTAAACAAGCAATCCGTTTCTTCCCGAAACATCATCAGGCAATATCAATCTTTGTTTACTAAGCTCCAGTCCTCCAAAACTGCTCGGGATAATACTTTGTACCCCATTTTGCCCATAAACACTACCGCCTTTCACCTGCCACCAACCGGTATATTTTTCCAACAAACCAAAATTCATATTTTGCACAAAGTTGCATGGTTGAGTTGCACAGGTTGGGTCACTCCCAGCTACACTGGCGACTGTTCCATTACAAGCCAATATTGCTCCAGGACTTGGGTCATATCCACTCATCTCTCTAAAATCAAAACTGTAAACCCCAGGTGCTAATACTTCTGTCGAAAAATTCCCTAATGCGTTACTCGTATCCGCCACACTAGGAGCCGGATTGCTGTCTCCGTCAACCAATTCAAAAAATACTCCTCCAATTTTTTCTATATTTGTTAAATCACCGGGACAAGCGCTAAGACCTGTCGCATTAAAAAATGTTCCCGATATTACTCCCTTACACTCCTCCTCTAAAGGAACCCCTTCGCAAATACAGCCCACCAAACACGTTCTTGTTCTGGTGTGAGTAGCAGGGTTACAAGCAGACCAAGCCGAAACGCTAAAAGGATATCCCTCATCAATCGTTATTCCCGTAAAACAATAATTCAAAGCGCTCCAAGCCGAGTACAAGCCATCTTCATTTACCGCTCTCACTTTCCAATAATTAGGTCCGTTATACTGATTTTGATAATCATAGCTTAGTGTATTTTCCCCACTTATATTAAAAGTATTTCCGGTACAAGTTGCGCCTGTATTCAAGCTACTCTCCACACACACCTGATATCCGCGTGTCCCTCCTGTTCCGCACACCGTTCCCCAATTTGTTGGTTTCTCCCAAGAAAGAGTTGTTATCTGCGTCATCAAATCAACTCCGCTTGGTGCTACCGCTCTTGGTGCCGAAGGTGCTGTCCCATCACACAATCCACACGCCGCTCCTCCACAGCTTCCACAAACTGTAATTCTAAGCGAATTATCGCACGTTTCCCATTTATACAGTTTGCAATTCACGCACTCTCCTCCACAAGACCGAGTCGTTGTCCAGCCGGTTGGATAAGCACTACAATTTGTCGTAGGCTCATTCATCGTCGCCACACATTTACCTCCTTCGCACGAAGCGGTGCACACACTCGAACTGCTTCCTCCACATGCATAAGTACACTCACTAGCTATTTGACAATAAGAAACTGGGCAGGGAGATTTACATGTTCCACCACTTGAACTAAGTGGGTCGCAACCACAAAAACAGTTATTTGACGCCGCACAATAAGGTAAACATTTTCCATCAGAAGCCACTCCCGCAGGGCAGACAGGAGTCGGAGTTGGTGTCGGTTGCGTTTTACATACTCCACCAGTATCACTATTTACCGTACATCCATATGGACATTTACTAGCCAAACAACAAGATTTACAGGCCCCCCCATCAATTGTCGCTTTACAGCCACAAATACAATCTCTTTTGTTGGAAGAGCTACAGTATGTAGACAGAATTACCGTTGAGCCACCAACACCCGTACATGTTTTACAGTCTCCTGCCAAAGTACATCCACAAGCACAATAGCACACTGCATATACATTTCCTTTCCCATAAAACAAAAAACCCAAAAGGCAAAAAACAAAAGCTAAAGCCCCCCACCATCTTGTTATTTTTTGTCTTTTATTCTCCATAATCAAAATTAAATCAGTTTAAAGAAACTCGGCCTCTCTTTATACTCCTCTACATAAGCATTAAATACATCCCAAACATCCAACTTACCCGCGGGGACAAGCATTTTAATAAACCACTTTTGGACTACTTGGTTTTCTTCCGCACTTCTCTTGGTCATTTGTATCCATACAATCATTTCCTCTTCTTCAATTCTCATTTTTGCCGACTGTTCTCCCTTCTCTTCTTCATTCATAAATGGCATCACAAAATCGCTTGTTAAAACCACCGTCAGTTTTTTCACTCTTTTTCCTTTTTCTCCTCCCTCCACTCCCTCCCAATCATCTCTCTGCCAAAACCCCACCTTTCTCAAATACTCTCGCAAATCCTTTTGGTTATTAACAATAAACTTCACTCCCTCAATCTGAGATATTGTTTTAATTGGCTGTAATCTATTATTCTTCCACACCAAAATCATAAGCAAACTACCTAAAATTAAAATCAATAAAACAAGTGCTATCCACCACCAATTATTCTTCATTTACTAATACAATCATAGCAAATATCATTCTTTATATCCAAATAAAATCAATACGCCCTCTTATCCATAATAAAAGAAAAAATATAATTCTCAAGGTTCATTTTGCCCGTATTCATAAAATCATCAACAGCCGTTAAAATTTCCTCACGATGTTTTTCAATATATGAAATCAGTGTTTGTTCTTTGTTAAAGTCGTTACCTTCACCCGTATTGGGCTTCCAATACCCACTTACGGCTCCCTGTCGGACATCATACACAAAATTAGCTCCATGTTGACTTAAAAATACTTTCCTAAACCATTCCATTGTAACCATGTCTTCGTCATTTTCTAGTCCAACGTTAATCAACCCTGAAGATCCATCAGCTACAAAGAATTTTTTATTATCTTTATAATCAAGTCCAATCACGTCAGTTACTACAGGATTAATTCCTTGAAAAGTTATCACTACCACACTTTTACCATCAATCTCCGTCACGCACACTGCTACTCCTCTAAAGGGTCTTGCTTCTATTGAATTATCATATACTCCTTCTATAACCCCACCCAATACCAGCGTTTTATAATTATAAGCCTTCATCGGAAAAGTAGCATAAAGAGATGGCCACACTTTTTCAGAAAACCCAGGCATCTTTTCCACCTCTTTCCATACACTTTTCGCATAAAGTCCCGACTCAATATCCTCCAAAGCGCATTTTGGAAAATCCTCAGCCGTTTCTCCTTCATTCCAGGTTGTTTTTACTTTCAGCAAAGGTATTTCCGTCTCCGTTGGCGTCATCACTTCCGTTGCTGTCGCAGTTTTTGTAGGGGTTGTTGTTGCTGTTGGTTCTGCTGTTTTGGTTGATAGTGGTTTGGTAAATACTTCTGTGGCTGTGGCTTTGTTTGGTCTGGTACTGGTGGGTACATAGCCTTCAACTGGTTGGGTACCAATGCCACAAGAAGAAAGAATCAGACTGGAGATGACTAGTCCTGTTGCTACCAGCATTCCTCTACGGGAAACTACTCGGTTTAGTATTTCATCAAGGGTATCTGTGTTCTCCTTGTTGTTTAAGACTTCCTCACGGACTTGTTCCATTTGTTTACGGTAGTCCTCAATCTGGTAAGAGACAGCAGGATAGGTGTCCTCGGCTATCTCTTTGACTACTTTCATCTTGGCTTCGGTCAGTGCCATGGAGTAAAGCAGTTCTTCTTTGGTGGTTTCTTTGTCTGATTGTTTAACTCCCTCCATCTTTAGTGTTTCAAAGGAGACTTTACTCTTACCTTTGTCTGAGGAGATACTAAACTCAATGTCAGGAGACTTGTTGTCTTTGTAACCTACGGCACTAATCCAGCTATTGATATCTTCATAGTTAAACTCTCCTTCAGTTGTTGGGTATATCTTAGCTTCATCTACTTCCATGGACTTGGCCATCTCTCTTACTAGACTGTCATACTCATGGCAGTATATCTTTTCTTCAATCCTTCTCTCCACTATCC
>CAISER010000010.1 GCA_903884375.1 Candidatus Collierbacteria bacterium
CTAATTTAATTTGGTAGTCCATCGGCTATCTCTTCTAAAGTCCAAAATAAAGTATCGGTATCTAATCTGAGACGAAAAAATAAATTGGCAGAAACAACGGAAAAAATATGGAAAAGAGTACGCCCTTCACGAACAGTGTGATGCATACCAACCTTAGCAATGCGAATTACACGACCATCCCACATAATTTGACGTGGAGCAATACTACGATGACGATGGTCAAAAACGAGCTGGACTGAGACTGGTGCAGATATTTTTTGAATCATATTCCCGAAGAATTAACGAATATACTTCATTAAACCAAAGATTACCCGAATGGTCAAGAGATAATAATCTATATTTATCAAACTTATCTTCTGATTAATCCAATCGCCCCGCTGGTGACAACCACCCTTCCATCGTCCAAGGGAGGGAGCTTAAAGACTTCATACAAATGACCACGACTAGTTCTGTCTGGTGGTATTTTTCGCCATAAAAATAAATATTCATAACCATAATTAAAACCTAAAGGCATACTGTAGGAAACATTAAAATATTTGTCTTCTTTTTGGTTTGCCAAGTAATCAACTAAGGCTAGTTTGTCTTTTAGTAGTATTATCGGCACATCTATTCCTTTAAAGGGTAAATTTACCAATATAAGTATCATGATTAATATTGGTGCGAGTCTTATTCTGGATATCAAAGAGGCAAAAATAAGCGGTAAGAGAGCAGTGGCTATTACAAAATAATACTCAGGAAGATTACCTTTGTATTTGTATAGAATAACAAGTGGAGTAATGAGCCATAAAAAGGTAAAAAGCTTGAACCTTTTATTACCACCAATCCAGATCCAGCCAAAGAAAAGACAAGATAATCCAAGTATTAAGTCCAATATGCTTCGCCAATTGTCTGTCGAAGATGCTCCGAAAACAATCCAGGCCCTACTGACTACTCGAAAGAAATTATTTCTATCCCAAACAAAGGGTGAATTTCCACCAACAAGTTCGACTACTTTCTTGGTAATTATCGATTCATGTCGTAGATCAAAAAAAATTAAGGGTATAAACCAAATCATATAGAAAAAAGCCATTTGGAATATCTCGTTTCTTGTTGGTTTTTTTTCGCTTAGTAATATCCCGATTAACAATAAAAGGGAAATACTGGCTGGAACAAGGTGTATGTTTGCAGCAATTCCTGCCAATATTGTTGGCCAAATCCATTTTATTTTCCCACGCATAGCCATAACAATTAAATAAAAACCAAGTACCGCCAATAAAGGGCCATACATTGCATTCCAAGTTTCCAGCTTTCCGGAAAATGCGTAGATAAAACCTGCCAATATTCCTGTAAAGGGGTTCCAAAGTTTTTTTCCAACATAGTAATAGGCAGAAACTGTTAACGCTACAATTATTAGTCCCAAACCTATGCCACTAGCTGGATGACCTCCGGTTAAGAGAAAAAAAGGAAGTAATAAATAATAATGATATGGTCCGGTAAAAAAGCCATTTTCACTGGCTACTCTTGGACCAATCAAAGATGGTTTGTGCTCCCAAACCATTTTCATTACAGCTATGGCATCATTCTCTTGGTCCCAATCAAACTCAAAACCATATCTTTGTAAATAAAATATTCGAATTCCAACAGCTAATATAATGAGAACCAAAATAATATGCCAATCTCTTCTTATTAATCCCATTGAAGATAGCTTACTAAAACGAGTATTAAAAAGCCATAACCAATTTACTTTTCAAGTTCTACTGAAATAGTACACTCACCGATTAAAGCCGCAATGGCACCAACTGCTGCCAGAACTGGAAGTATTGCAGTAGCAACTACCCCAACCGTAAGTGGAAATTCAGCAACAACTTTGCCGTTTTTATCCGTAATAGTAATGTGACGGACATTTCCTTTGGCAATTAAATCTTTAACCTTTTTTAAAAGAGATTCGCCGGAAACTTTGAAAGTTTCTTTTTTTGTTGTTTTATTGGCAGACATATTGATTAAATATTATTAATATTTATTTCGCAAAAACGCCGGAATGTCCAGGTCATCTTCAATATCGATTTCACTATGGTGTACTTTATATTTACCGGCAAGTTTCACTTGATCATTTTGCTGAGGTTTTTCCGGATTATCATCTTTAATCACAGGTGTTTCGACAGGTGAAGCGGATTCCGACTGCGAATTATAATATGGATTTGGAGTTGCTAAACTTCCGTAATGGCGACGACTTTCATCAAAACCGGCAGCAATAACAGAAATTTGAATTTCATCACCCAGATCTTCTCTTATCGTTGTTCCAAATATAATATTGGCATCAGGATCTGCCGATTGTGTAATGATGGACGAGGCTTCATTAATTTCCGTCAGAGTTAAATTCTTACTACCTGCAATATTAAATAGAATTCCCCGAGCGCCATCAATACTTATTTCAAGAAGTGGTGAACTTACGGCTGCATTGGCGGCAATAATGGCACGATTTTCTCCAGATGATCTTCCCACCCCCATTAGTGCCGAACCGGCGTTTGTCATTACTGCTTTGACATCGGCAAAATCAACATTTACTAGTCCGGGAATAGTGATTAAATCAGAGATACTTTGAACTCCCTGACCCAAAACCGAATCAGCCATTTTAAATGCGTCCAGAAGAGTTTGTTCTTTTTTGGTGATGTCGATTAACCGCTGATTAGGAATAACGATTAAAGTATCCACTTTGTCTTTAAGATTTTCGATTCCTTCTTCTGCTTGTACTCGACGACGAGCTCCTTCAAAAAGAAATGGCTTGGTGACAACGGCAACAGTTAATGCACCAACATCTTTCTTGGCAATTTCAGCGATAATTGGAGCGGCACCAGTACCTGTTCCCCCACCCTCACCGGCAGTAATAAACACCATATCTGCTCCCATAAGAACTTCTTTTATTTTTTCTCTTGACTCTTCTGCAGCTTGAAGTCCAATATCAGGATTAGACCCTGATCCCAAACCCTTTGTTCCTTTTTCACCAATTTGAAGTTTGATATCGGCATTTGAGTTAATTAAGGCTTGCATGTCGGTATTGACGGCAATAAACTCTACTCCCTTAATTTTTCCTGATGAAATCATGGAGTTTATAGCATTATTGCCACCACCTCCGATTCCAAGGACTTTTATTTTGGCAAATGTGTTTGTATCCGGTTTTACAAGACCCACTTTATGGTAAGAATGATTTGATAAATTCGATTGCTCGGCTAACATACTGTTTGCCGGGAATCCCCTTTATCATACCAGACAGTTTTATTCTTGGTTGTGCAGATTGTTCTTTGTGGTGATATCCATAAAGAGTTAGTCCAACAGAAGTCGCATATACTGGAGAATTAATTTCATCGGTGAGTCCAGATAAGCCACTTGGAACTCCAAGTTTCGCGGGTAACTGCATTACTCGACGACAGGCTTCGGTACAATTAACGGTAAGAGCACCTCCCCCAGTAATAATGACACCTGCTGGAGTTTGACCGGCTAAGCCTGATTGCTTAATGACTTGATTAACAATGGAGAAAATTTCATTTAAGCGAGGTCTAATAATTCCTTCTACAATTGTTTTTCGAGATACTTTTTTGACATCTTCTGCTAAACCAAGCTTGGCCAAATCAATTTCATCAGCTGACTTGGCATCATTCTCAATTTCTTTCTTGGCTTTTCCTAAATAATGTTTTATTTTTTCTGCGCTATCAACACTTACCTGTAATCCAATGGCGATATCATCACTAATTTTTTTGGCACCGATTGGAATAACAGCCGAATATACGCATGAACCTTCAACATATAAACAGACACTTGTGGTGCCTCCGCCAATATCAACCAAAACAACGCCAAGGTCTTTATCTGTATCGTTAAGTACAGATTCGGCAGAAGCAAGGCCGGTAAAAACCAATCCGGAAACATTAACTCCAATTTCGTTAACACAACGGGTAACATTTTTTATGGCTGGAGAAAGTCCGGTAATAAGATGGGCTTCTGTTTCTAAACGAACACCAGACATTCCCGTTGGGTCTTTAATGCCATGTTGACCATCAACAATAAATTCACGAGGGAGAACGTGAATAATTTCCCTTGATGTAGGAAGTGAAATTGCCCGAGCGGCTTCAATGACACGAAAAACATCATCCGGTCCGATTTCTCCTTCTTGTTCGGTAATGGCAACTAAACCTTGAGAGTTTTGAGATTGAATATTTTCACCGGAAATAGAGACAAAAGCTGAATCGACTCCGAAACCAGCCATTCTTTCGGCAGACTCGACACAATCAGTTATGGAACTGACACATTCTTCAATGTTTACTATTTGACCTCTTTTAACCCCTCTACTCGTGACTGTGGCCGCACCAACTAAATTAATTTTTGCGCCATCTTGGCTGGGAACCGTAATTAAACAAGTTATTTTGCTTGAACCAATGTCAATAACGTTTATCCCTTGTGGTTTTGCCATATTTTTATCTTATGATCGGATTTTTAAAACTTAAGTCGATCACTTTTGTGTCTTTTTTAATTGTAGCGAGATAGTTTATCGATTGTAAAGCAGAAATTAAACTACCCTCATCAAAAGGTACACCTATTATGATATCAGGTTGTTCCGGTCGGCTCAAGAAAACTCGTCGATTAACAACATATATTTCAGAAACTCCAAGATATTTTTGAACTAATTTAATCATTTTATAAATTGAGGTAATTATTTCGGCTGTTGGTTTTTCGGAAAATATGTATTTTACGTTTGCTGAAGTTGTTGCAATTGGAGTCATAGACCCATTTTCCCAGAGATTAAAACTTAGTTTATCTTTGGAGATTAAGTAGTTCGACAACTCACCCGATGGTTTTGTCCACCACCCCGCAGAATCGGTTGCACTGGGAGCCATGTCCATCGAAAGAACAGGCATCGTTCTAACCAAATAAACATCTGACTGTAAATAGGGACTCGAACCAGTAAAGTTGATATTTAAGGTGTTAAAAATTTTATAATCTATTTTCATCTTATCTACCGGATAAATGGCTTTGGTGAAAACTAACAATTCTTTTTGATTAATAAACAATGAATTTGAGGATAATAACTTGTTGGTTACAATTTGAATTTCTTGAGGACAGATTCCAGTATTTAGAATACAGTTAATTTTTTTGACTGTTAACAAAGTATTAAAAAAAACAATGATGGGTATGAGAATAAATATCGGGAATATCCTTTTTAAGACGCTCTTTGCCTTGTCGAAGGAAATACGACTGCGGCGATTAAGTTTTTGGGAGGAAATCATGAATGATTTCGATGATTTTATCTGCAGCATCGGTAACCAGTTTGTTTGTAGGCTTAATTGCCGGTTTTTTAATTAAATCGTTAATTGATTGGAATAACGATTCTGAAGTAAGATTTTTTTCTTCCAAAATAGTACAGCCGATTTGTTTTTCGGCTAACTTTGCATTTAAATACTGTTCATTATGAGAAACCCAAGGTATTGGAATTAGAATGGCTTTTTTTTGAAGAACCATCATTTCATAAATTGAATGGGCCCCGGCTCTACCAATAACTATTTGAGCTGAACGAAAATAAGTAGCCACATCTTCATTATAAAAATATGGAGCATAAATATATCTATCCTTATAATCTCCAAGTTTTTCTTTTATTCTCCTTGCCCTATCTGAGTCTTTTGTTAATGTGTTGGCTCCAGTTTGATGAACAACCGTAAATTTTTCTACAAGTTTCGGAATAATTGGAAAAAGTGCTTTGTTGATCGTGTGAGAACCTTGTTTTCCACAAGAAATATAAATTAATTTTGGGTTAAATTTCTTTGTATACCGATTATTTAATAATTCTTTTCTTAAAGGGAGTCCAACGACTAGTGATTTTTCTTTTGGATAATTACCAAGGGAAGATTCATGCGTTAATAATATTTTCTTTACAAAAGGAGAAATTGCTTTGTTCGCCCATCCAGCGATAACGGTTTGTTCGTGAGTAATCGATGGTATCCCGAGGAACCAACCAATAATTACTACCGGAACCGAGAGATAACCTCCCGAAGAAAAGATAAGCTTTGGTTTGTATTTTATTAAATATACAAACGCTTGGAAAAAACCAAAAACAATCTTTAGCCACTCTAAAGGATTAAATTTTTGATAAAATTTCCCTGCTTTAAGTTCAAGAAAGCGAAGGTCTTCTCTGGTAATTTCTTGATACTCGGCGGAAAGTGATTTGTCTCCTTTTGAAGTAAATTTATGACCAATCCAAATAATAGGATAGCCTTCCTTTTGCAATGATTTGGCAATAACTAACGAGCTGTTGTGATGACCTCCAGTAAAGGCAATCATTGGTTTCATATTCGTTTTGATATGTTTATTAGAAGCCCAAGAGCTATAAAATTAGTGACCAAACTTGAACCACCATACGAGATAAATGGGAGAGGAACTCCCGTAAGAGGAACTAAGGCAACCATTGAACTTAGATTCACAAATATTTGTATTAAAAATAATAAGGATATGCCACTTGAGAGTAGCTTATCAAATTTATCATGAACATTCAGAGCAATTTTAAATGATGAGGCCAAAAGGCTAATCAAAAACAAAACAAATAAACTGCTTCCCACATAACCAAATTCTTCGGCAATAATTACAAATATCGAGTCAGTTGTTGCCTCGGGAAGATAAGCATATTTTTGACGTGATCTTCCTAAACCAACACCGTTCATTCCCCCCGAACCAAGCCCATAAAGAACTTGATTTATATGGTAAGAACTACCTAAAGGATCATTGGTTGGATCAATAAAGGTTTTCATTCTATTCATGCGATAGGGAGACAAAATAATGAGAACGCCGATGGCGACAGCTAATATTGCACAAAAAGTGATAATTTCTTTTATTTTGGCTCCAGACAAATAATAAATCATGAAAGAAACGGCAATGATAATTAGAGCAGTACCCAAGTCAGGTTGTAACATAATGAGCAAGAGATTAATTCCCAATAGAACAAGAAAGTGCTTTAAGCTGCGTTCTTGTTCTAGCCATTTAGCTAAATAAATTACTAAGGATATTTTCAATAGTTCAGATGGCTGTATTACCATAAAGCCGATATCAATCCAACGTCTTGCACCAAGAAATTTTGAACCAATCCCAGGAATTAAAACAGCAACCATAAAAAATAAAGTAATACCAAATAATATATGGGAGTACTTTTTAATTAAGGTTAAGGGAATGGCAGCCGTAATTGTGGCTACAATGACACCAATAATTATCCATACCGATTGTTGTTTTACATAACGTAATTTATCTCCGAAAGTACGAAAAGCATCAACCACTGAAGCATCATAAATAGCCAATAGCCCAAAACAGGCAACTAGTATTCCAACAATAAGAATGGTGGATGGAAGGCGATTGTGACTGCCATTGAGGCGTAACATAAATTAGATTATGGCTAACCAAATACCGAAAATAACTAGCATGATACCCACGAGCCATGATCGCTGTACTATTTTTGGTTCAGACCATCCAATTTTGAGAAGAAGATAGTGAAGTGGGGCAATGGGTAAAATACGTCGATGAAAAATCTTAACCGAGAGGATTTGAATTAGACTGCTAAAACCATCGACCAGAAAAGGTAAACCGATGATAATGAGAGCAATAACTTTTCCGGTAAGTAAACCAACCGTAGCAAAAGCTGCACCAAAGGCTAAGGCACCCACATCTCCCAAAAATAATCTAGCAGGAAAGATATTAAAATACAAAAAGGCGATTAATCCCCCCAACCATAGAGCAATAAATATTGATAGTGGCGTGTCTAATATTGAAGTTGAAAGAAGCAAAAAACCAAACAAACTAATCATTAATAATCCTGAAGCTAAGCCGTCCATGCCGTCGGTAATATTGACAGAGTTGGCAAAAGCTACAACCAAAAAAGAAACAAGTGGAATAAAGAAAGGCCCAAAGTGTATAACACCAAAAAAAGGAATGTGGATAATATCGATTCCTAGATTAAGATAAAGCATTGCACCAATAATTAAGCCCAAAATTATTTGGATTAATAATTTATAACGCGTTTTTAGCCCGGTATATCCTTCTTCTCTGTCAAGTTCAAAGAACTTTACGATATCGTCATAAAGACCTAACAACCCAAAAGAAACGAACGAAAAGAAAATAACATTTATTTCATTGTTTATTGGATAAACGTGTGTTATTTCAAAACCAAATTTTTTTAGCAAGGGCATCATGAAAGCGAAAATCAAACCGGTAATAACAATAATTAAAAGACCTCCACCCTCCGGAGTTCTTGCTTTGGATCGGATATGAACTGACGCTTCGTCGACTTTTTCTTTGGATACAGCAGTATTATTTTTAAAAAATTTTAGATGATATAAAAAATTTACAAAGGGAACAATGGCTAAAGCGTGAATTATAAAAGAAAAGATTAATATACCCAGTAATAAATCCATAGTTAGATGAGGTTAATTATTTTAGGTAAAAAGATAATTAGTGCAATAATAACGGAAAGAAAAGCTGAAACTAATACCATACCAGAGGCAACGTCTTTAGCAATTTTGGCATCGACTCTTTTCTCAAGCGTAATTAAATCAACCATTGCTTCTATTGAAGTGTTAACCATTTCGGCGACAATAACTGTGTTGATCGTAAATATTAAAATGAGCCATTCTGCGGGATTGATTGAAAAATAGAATCCTAATAGGATAACTGCTGTTGAGGCCAAGAGATGAAACCGAAAATTTGGTTGGGTACGAATAGCGAAGATAAGTCCGTCAAACGCATGTTTGAAACTGATTTTATGTATCCTAAAAGGATTTTGCATATTAGTCTATTTTAGCAGTGTTAACTTTAAAGCAATAGTTGTTTGGCAATGGCAAACCATAGTGGGGCGGCAGTTTCCGATCCCCAAGGAGATGTTTTTGGTTCTCGGAGAGTCACAAGCATCGTATATTGAGGATTATTGGCTGGAAAAAATCCAATAAAACTTGCAATTGTTTTTTCAGCGTCATAATGACCCTCAATCGGAATTTGGGCAGTGCCGGTTTTCCCTGCAACTATCACCCCTTGTGGTTTTGCCCATTTTGCTTCACCTTTATCGACTGCTTGAATCATAATTTGCGTTATTTCATTTACTGCATCCAAAGATAATATCTGTTTGCTCTTACCACTTTCATTTTCAATTATTGTTGGTTTTACATAGTATCCTCCATTGGCAATTGTATTAACTGCTGATATCAGCTGGATAGGTGTAACGGCAATACCTTGCCCAAATGAATTTGTAGCTAAGTCAATATCTCCATAATCTTTTACCTCACGTTGAGTGCCCGCAACTTCTTCTTGCAACTGAATTCCGGTTTTCAGACCAAATCCATATTTTTTTAAATATTCAACAAATTTATCTTTACCTAATTTTCTAGCCACATAAACCATACCCGTATTATCAGAATTGATGATAGTTTCTGTCATGGTGGTATTGGGATGATATTCTTCGTTCCACGTTTTTATTGAATACTTGCCAATCACTAATGGTCCAGAACAGATATCGCAATTGGTTTCTGGAGTAACCACTTTTTCATTTAAACCAGCAGCCATTACTAAAACCTTAAATACTGATCCTGGCTCAAATAAATCAGCAATATTGGGGTTTTTATAGGTAGTATTTGGAAACTGCGAAAAGATACTTGGATCATAGTTTGGATATGAAGCCATCGCTTTTACTTTTCCTGTTTTAGACTCAAGAATAATGACATTACCGGCAGAAGCTTGATATTTTTCAATACCCTCTTTGAGCATTTTTTCTGTCAGATACTGAATTTTTTTACTGAGAGTTGATATCGTTGGCTTCCCTTCAATGGCATGAAGAAATTGATAATTTCCGATTAGTATTGGATTGCCTTTTGCATCTTGTTCGGTTCTAATTTTGCCACCACGACCCCGGAGTAAGCGGTCCTGGAAACCTTCTAAACCAAAATACCCTTGTTCTTCACCACTGGCATCCTGACCGACGAATCCTAAAACATGTGCTGACATACTAGCTTCCGGGTAATAACGAACATATTCGTCTTCAAAACCCAGACCGGCGATGTTTAATTTTTCGATTTTTTCTTTTGCTTCAAGAGTTAAATAATGCTTTAGAGATACCCAGTTTGAATTAAGAGCCAGACGTCCTTTGAGATAATTTCGAAGTTCTGCCTCATCGGTGGCTTTTGGATCTTTGTCAAAATTTTCGATTAAATTTTCGATCAAATCATTGTTCCCTATCGTTAATTGAGGTTTATAAACATATAAATGGTAGAGATTTTTTGTTCCGGCAAGTATATTGCCTTCAAAATCAAGAATGTTTCCTCTTTTGGCTTCCAAATAAGTGGTCGTCTCGTGTTGTTTGTTGGCTTTGGCTTGGAGTTCTGGTCCGCGAATTATTTGCCAATAAAATAACCTTACTAAAATTACAAAACAAAACATAGGAATTAAGGTAATAAGGATTTTGAGACGTTTTTGAATAGGATTCCCCTGAATGTATTGCATCGATTATCTTTGAGCAAAGGTCGGAGGTGTTGGGACAAAAACGATACTTTTTGATCTTATAAAACCGCGACTTTCTGCTAGAGTTTCAATATTTTTTAGTTGTGAAGCTTCTTCGATCTTAACAGAAATAATCTGATTTTCTTTTTCCAATTTGAGAGTTTTGGTTTCCACTTCGCTTACCACTACGCCTTCTGTGGATAAAGAATTCGTGCCAACTAGATTGAATGCCGCAAGGCAAATAAATATAACCGCCGTTATCGTAATAGCGGTTTTATAGTTAATTATTTTTTTTAGCAATCCTAAGTTTGGCACTTCTGGTTCTTGGACTAATTGATAATTCAAATGTCGAAGGTTCAATTGGTTTTTCGTTAATAACGCTTAAATCACCCTTTTTATGTTCATTATTAATAAATTCTTTTATTAATTTATCTTCACCTGAATGAAAACTGATGAGACCCATTTGCCCATCTTTTTTTAGTAGTTGTGGAAGTTGGGGCAAGAGAAGATTAATATTTTCTCTTTCAAGGTTAACAACCATTCGAAGAGCCATAAAAACTTGAGTTGCCGGATGAATTTTCCCCGATCGGCCTTTTTTGACTTTATAAACCAAATCAGCTAATTGTTTGGTAGTTTTAATTGGGTTAATGGTTCTTTGTTTGACGATGATACGAGCCAGAGGTTTGGCAAATGGTTCATCGCCAAGAGTAAATAATTCGGAGAGCTCACCTTCATTTAAAACGGCTAGAAGGTCCGCAGCTGTAACTCCTTGGTCTTTTGTAAGTCGCATATCCAACGGTTCATCCAAATTAAAACTAAAGCCTCGGTCAGGAGACAATATTTGAAATTGAGATGGCCCAAGATCAACAATAATGCCATCAACTTTGGGTAGTTGTAATTTTTCAAATGTTTCACCAACTTTACTAAAATTTTGATGAACAATTATCCAATTAAAATCTTTTGGCGCAGGGATAGTAATATTGTCTGCTTCAAAAATTAAGGGTGAATATTTATCTGGGACTAAAGCTATGGCTCTTTTAATAGCTTCAATATCAATATCGAAGGAAATAACACGGCATCCTGCTTCAAGAGCTTCCTCGGTATGTCCACCGTCCCCTAAGGTGAGGTCTAAGAAAATAAAATCTTTTTGGAAACCAAATATTTTGGATAGTTCACCTTTGAAGGCTGAATAGTGTCTTTCGATTTGATTTTTCATAAATCGATTTCAGCCAATCCTTGGTCGGCTTGGTTAATTGTTTGCGTTATTAAATCAAGGTGCTTGTGATATGCCTCTTGGTCCCAGATTTCAATTCTGGTAAGGGTTCCGGCGATTACCACTTGTTTTTTTATATTGACTTGAGTCCTTAGATGTTCGGGTATTAGAGTCCGTCCCTGACTGTCTAGATTCAATTCCACGGCTGATTGAACTAGGATACGCGTTAAGTTCCGCGCTCCGGGATTGGTTAGCGATAGTGAGGCCAACTTTTCGGAAAGCTTCTGCCAGTATGATTTGGGGAAAAGAAATAGGCAGCCATCGAGTCCCCAAGTGATGACGCCACCTGACCCGAGTTCGGTTCGAAAGGATTGAGGAATGGCTAATCTCCCCTTGGCTTCCAGATTGTGGTAGTAGCGTCCAGTAAACATAATTCATATTGGTAGGTTCGATAATGGTGTCTATAGGATACTTCACCACTCATCACCACTTTCCAGTATGCTACATAATATATATGATGTCAAGGGGTGTGTAAAGGGGGTGTGAAAATAGCAAAATCGAGAACTACAGACGACAAAAAACACCCCTAAGAGGGGTTAGAAAATTTTATTTATATATTATTTGTAGAGAACAATTGGTCCGAGAAGATATAGATTAAGAGATTCTTTAGAACCTTTTTCGTCATCGCGGGTAATTTCCGCTTTCATTGACCACGGTTTGTTGTTTATTGCTATCGTAAGGACACCTTCTTTTTCTGCGTATTTAAGAGGTTGGTAGTTTTGGCCATCGTAGATCTCAACTCCAGTAACACCGGCTTGATTAATTGAAAGAGATCCAACGATACTTTTATCCCCTACCGAAGATATAACGATTGGATAAAGTAATATTTCTTTATTTACCGCTTTAGGTAGTCCAAAAGAATTGAGAAGAATTAAGTTTTCATTAGTAGTGGCTTTTGATGGAGTAAAGATTACTTTTCCATCTGGTAGATTATTTTGACCGGTGATAAAAACAAAATCACCTTTAAGAACGTGGGTCACCTTTTGATCCGCAAAATTTAGTTTTAATTTTAAGGCTCCTGATTTTAAATCTTTATCGAAAGAACATTTCCCTCCCGTAGAACAACTACCAAGAATAATTGCTTTGATATATGGATTTGATATCGGGGTTTCCAAGGTTGCCCTAGCGCCTTTTAATAAGTCTCCCGATAGGTATTCGATGTCAAGAGTGGCGGCTAAAGCCTTGTTGGCGTTTATCGTAACAAAGGTAAAAAGTTTATTAGTGGAGTGAGGGACAAGAACAGTAAATGGTCTTTCAGAAAGTGGGAGTTCGTTTACCAATAATTTGGTGCCAACTGCGATTTCTGAAGATGTTTCCGTGGCTTTTTTTGATTTATTCAAGATGAGAAATAAAGCCACTACCAGAACAAGGATAGAAAAAATAATAGCAATTAAACTTTTTGTTTTCATAGTATTTTAATCATTATCGCAATACAAACACCTTGCCGTCAAGTTGGCTATTTAATTAATGGACCAATTAATTTTTTACTCATGATTGACTCAAAGTAAGTAGTTAGTTTGCTTGTTTCCGGAAACTTTGGTAGTGAATATCCAAGATGACGAAGTAAAAATAAGCCGAATTTTCTGCCTAATTTATTTGTCTCTTTTGGAGAGGTAGATTTTTCTATCGCTTCAAGAAAAGTTTTTGTTGAAAGAAATATTTCCTTATCTTCTACTTCTACGGGAAGGGTATTGAGTAAGATTTCGATAATGGTGAGACATAAACCTACTTTGGTGAAGTCCTTTTTGATTCCTGGATAATAGGCAATCGATTCTACTTGTTCTAAAAAACGGGGGTGCTCCCCTCTCCCTGTTTGGAATTTTACTAAATTGAACAAATCAAGGTGAGGAGATTTTTTTGAGGTAATCCGTCTTGCTCCACGGGCAATGAAATCTTGTAAACCATGATTTTCGGTAATTATGGAAATAAATTTATCTGCTTCACCAGAGTCTACTGATCTGATAACAATCCCCGTGTCGGAAAATGATGATCTCATTTCTTATTTTCTTAGTTTAGAATCAATTCTTTGTCTTGATCAAGCTCAACAATTGTTTCATTTCCATTAAGAATAATGGTGTGTTTGATGGTTGGCGTACCCGGTTGTTTTTGAATCATGAGCTTGTAGGTAGACAAATCTAACGAGGGTAGTGTGTATTTAAAAACAATTTTACTTGAACTCTGAGGACGCATTGTAAAGAAAGCTTCAAAAACGGTTTTATCTAGATCTTCGACAACAGTTTCCTTAACTTCTGAACCTACTACCGAGATTAAAGTACTGCCTTTGGGAACCAATAGGCGAATGTAATCTCTGTAAGTGCCATTTAGACAGAGCTGACCTGCTTCTAGATTACAATTGCTGCCTTTGTATGGATTGTTGTAGCTAATACTAACTGTTTTGGTAACAACTCCGTTTGTTGTCTCGATTTCTTGTTCGACTTCTCGAGTGATAAACATATCGGTTTTGGCGCCTCCAAGATTGGCGTCATTTACGTGCAGGTAATCAAAGGCAGTTGGTGTAATTCGACCGGCAGCGTTGAAATCCTCGGCAACTTGTTGAGTTTTGTCTTCGAAGAAATAGAATAATAAATGCTTTTGCTTGATTGATTCCAGAGCGACATTCAATAATTTTGGCCAGAGATGTTTCGGACTGCCCATAGCATTGGCCATCATCGAATGCATAAGTGGTCCGAGAACAGCTTTTCTTCCAGCTTTTATCGTACTGGAAGGTCTGTCGGCAATCTCTTCTAGGGCATAGACAACTTGTGGACAATCACAACGAGCATCAATATTGGCACTGAAGTTACCCCATCCGCCAACTCCAATCGGTCCGATGACTTTTAATATCTCAACTGGGAGTTGTGTATCTATCGCAATAATGCCATCAGGTCGAATCATGCCTGGAATATCATTGTAGTATTTAGAGAAGGTGTCCATGGACACCTTAAAGTCTGGAGACATATTGGAATTTCTTAAGTTAAGATATGTCTCGTTAAGATATTTTTTAATGGCGTCGGGAGCCGGAACTTTTTTATTAAAACGGGCGTCAAGATCATAGATATCGTATGAACTGAGAAGCTCGATCTTTCCTTTAGTAACTTTCATGAATGCATAAGCAGTCATAAAACCTCCTGTCGGGCGTAACTCGGCGTCATTTTGGAAAAGAATCATATATGTTTTAGCGTTGGGATTCCCAAGCAAATCTGGTAAAAGTTTAATTAAGGGTTTAGCTTGTGTTAATAGTTGTGCCGATTCCGAAACGGTTGACTTGATGGATGTAATTTTGCTACGAATATTTTTTCCGGCAATTTTTTCCGGATACCGACTATCTTTAATCATATTTAGTTCTTTTTGAGCCTCGGCCATCTCCGAACCGATTTTATCCAAATCAGGACTTATCTTGTCCAGTGTTTGTGCCATATAAACGATTCTGTCTTCGATTGATTGTATTTTTGGTGTTTGACCAGATGGAGTTGCTTCAGCAGTTTTAAAACCAAGTAAATCGGCATAAGGAGAAACGGAAACTATTAATGAATCCAGTGCTTTTACTAATGACTTCCCGGCGTTGAGTGCGTGTTGGCCATCTTTGGTGTAGTTACCAATAATTGGGATGATACTTATCCATCTAATTTTTTGGTATGAAGAATCAAGGTTATTAAGTTGTTCTTCAAGCGTTTTGGCCTCTGTTTTAGCGGTGGCTAAATCCTGACTTTGAAAAGCAGTCGATAGTTTTGATCCGGTATCTTGAAGAGAACTAATTGAAGGCATAAATGACTTGGCCGTAAAATAACCGTAGATACTGATGATGAGTAATAAGCCAAGAATAGCAGCTACGAGAATTAGAGCAGCACGAATTTTTATTTTTTTCATCTTTGGTTTTTCTACAATAATTTTGTTTTCAACAATATCGACAGGAGAAGCATTATTATCCATAGGAACGTCTATTTATTGATTACCACTTACTTATCATAGCAAATGGCGTTTTAAACAAGATATAGATGTCGTAAATAATGGAACGTCTTTTGGCATAATCGGCATCAATAGCTACTCTTTGGTTCCAGGGAATTTCATTTCTACCGGAGACCTGCCACGGACCGGTAAGCCCTGGTTTGGCAGAGAGACTTTGCTTTATAAGAATTTCCACGTTATCGCCATATCGTTTTTTGGCGTCTTCCAATTCCGGTTCTACATAAGCTCGTGGGCCAACCAAACTCATTTCACCAGAAAAAATATTAAAGACTTGGGGCATTTCATCCATACTGGTTTGACGGAGAATTTTGCCTAGTTTGGTGATACGAGGATCTTCATTTAGTTCGAGTTTCCAGCCATTCCGTTTGTATTTTTCAAAAAGGTCAGGATTGGCTTTCCAAAACTCAACAGCGTGAACAGCTTTGCCGTTTATTTCAAACATTTTCATTGAACGAAATTTAAACATTTTAAAAATTTTGCCTTTTTTACCGACACGCTCCGGTTTGTAAAGAATCGGTCCCTGAGAGTCAAGTTTGATTAAAATGGGGATAATTATCCAAATAGGAACAAAGAGAACGGCAAGAATGGAGGCTCCTAGGATATCAATAATTCTTTTAATAAAATCGTAAAACATAAAATTATTTTTTTTAAATTAGAATTGGTTGGTTGAGTGATATATTAAGTCTATGATACCAGTAATAATTTGCGGAGGTGTAGGAACAAAGATGTGGCCACTTTCTTCCCCACGATTACCAAAACACTTTTTACCCCTTGTAAAGGGTAAATCACTTTTTGAGCTAAACTGGGAAACATTAAGAAAAAGATTCCAACCATCAGAAATTTATTTGCAAACAAATGCAGAACAAGCAGAAATTGCCAAAAAATTAGTTCCTGAGATCGTAACCGATAACGTCTTTATTGAGCCAGAAGCAAGGAATCAGGGCCCGGCAACCGGATTGGCTGCTGCCCTACTAATAAAGAAAGGTATGGGTGATGAACCTTTTTTCCTTATTCAAGTAGATAACCTGCGTGTTCCTGGAGAAAATATTTTTAAGATGATGGATCTTGCTGAAAAACTTGGAAAGGAAACTCATAAGTACATCACCGGAGGGTTTTTGCCCGACCGTGTTATCAAAGGAGTTGATTTTCTTCTTAAGGGAGAGTTTCAATCTGAACTGGAGGGAGTAAAAATCTTCAAAGTGGCTGAGTATCTTGACCGTAACGAAGAAAATAAAATTAATGATAATTTAACTTCAGGTAAACTCTTGGTTCATGCCAATCACACTTGCATGACACCTAACGATTTGCTGAAGATGTATGAAGAATATCGTCCTGACTGGTACAAACCATTAAGATTGATTGCAGATGGTGGTGATGTGGTAAGCGAGTTTACCAAAATGCCCAAAGGAGCAATTGAAGAAATTACCAAACAAGTTCACGCCAAGGGCAATTCACTAGTTATCGAACTACCTTTTGAATGGACTGATTTTGGAACATGGGAAAGTTTAGAAAAATACTACAAAACCAATAATATTGAGGCAAAAAAAGGTGAGGTCACCGAGATTGAAGCCAAAGATAATTTTTGTATGAGTGATAATAAAAAGAAAATCGCCATCATCGGTGTTAATAACTTAATCGTGGTTGAAGGCGATGATGGAATACTAATTTGCCGAAAAGATCTTAGTGGTCGTGTGGGCGAGGTAGTCAGTTAAATTCTTTTTGAACGAGGTTTCATTGAAACGGTAAGAATTTTCTTGGCAATCTTTTGGGCTAATTACGAGTTTTTCAAACCGGTTAATAGCATCGATTAAAGAGGTGATTGTTTGTTCACAAAAAAATACACCGGTTTTGTTTTTGATTACAGTTTCTACTGCTCCTCCCTTTTCTAAAGCGATAACTGGTGTACCACAAGCTTGAGCTTCAATCGGAACTAAACCATAATCCTCTACCTGGGGAAAAATGACAGCCTTCGAATGTCTATAAAATTTGATTAGTTCAGCATCATTAACTGTACCGATAAATTTGATTGTTTTTCCCGCAAGTTTTTTGAGTTTATTCATTTCTGATCCGGTACCAACTACTATTAAGGATTTATTTAATTGATTAAAGGCCCTAATTGCCAAATCTACCTTCTTGTAAGGTACTAATCTACTAACAATTAGGTAGTTTTTTCTTTCATCTGCCGATATTAAATTCTTTGTGTAAAATTTATCATCAATAGATGGATAAATAACGGATGATTCGCGATGATAATATTTTTCTATTCTGGCTTTTACTTCATTAGAAATGGCAATATATTTATCAGGTCTTTTGGAAATGAGTAAATCTGTTGTTCTAAAATATTTGCCGAGCCATTTTGGAATAAGTTTAAATTTTTTATCCGTTTTATATTCTTCTTCACCACTCCAAAAATACCTCGTTGGTGTAAGGCAATAACAAATATGAAGCTGTCTTGGATTAGTTATCACTGATTTTGCATCACTACTGGTAATACTAATGATCACGTCGTAATCTCGAAGATCCAACGACTCAAACGCCATCGGAGCAAGAGGAGAGAGCCACTCGTGTTTATTTCTCAAAAATGAAATTGTGTTTAAAAATGTTGGAATTACCCTGAAGCCATCTGCCCACGGTGTGGATTTTTTATCATAGACAAGAGTAAATAGTGGAGCCTCAGGAAATATTTTATGCAGTGTAAGTAGTACTCTTTCGGCACCTCCAAATTTATTGACTCGGTCATAGACAAGAGCTATCTTCATACGAGAAGAGTTTGTTTGTAGACAATAAGAGTTTCTTTGGCTAATTTTTTCCAAGAAAAATTTCTCGACTGAAGATATCCCCTGGTGGCCATTCTGGAGCGAAGTTCAGGATCTTTTAAAAATGATTCCAGACAAGAAACAAGATCGTCTGCATCATTTGGATTAAAGTAGAGTGCAGCATCACCATAAATTTCCGGCAAACAGCTGGTATTTGAAGATATTACCGGAAGTCCAACGCTCATAGCTTCTAAACCAGTGAGACCAAAACCTTCCATTTTACTTGGGTGAACTAAAGCAAATGCCAAACTATATAGTTTTGATACTTCACGGTCTTCTAAGAAACCTAATAGTTTTATCCAATTTTGTAAACCTTTTTCAATAATTTTTCGGTTGAGTCTTTCCCAAAAAACAGAACGTGAACAAATAAGTGCCAATTGTAAATCTACTTCTTTATTTTTATTATGTTTTTCTAAAGCATTTACCAAAATATCGATGTTTTTATGAGGATAAACGCTTCCTGTATAGACAATAAATGGTTGAGTAAGGTGATATTTGTTAAAAATATCTACCTTCTCCTTATCTGTGAGTACAACTTCTTTAATAGATCCGCTTGACGCTTCGTAGGTCACGGTAATCTTCTTTGGTGGCACATGAAGCCGTTTGGCGACATCTTCCTTAACGTAGTTTGATGGAACCAAAATATGATTGGCATGATGGGCAATAAGATTAGTGAGAGCAAGATAACCAAAGCGTTTCAAATAATACAGCCATTGATTCCTGGTGGTGGTTTCAGGGCCTTTAGAATCGTGCTTAATTAAATCATGTATTGTGATTATTAGCTTCCCTCCGTAGGCAATCGGAGCGTTGAAATGAGGAACGTGAAGCAGGTCAAGTTTTTCTTTGACAAAGATAAAAGGAAGAACAATTTGTTCGGCGACACTATAGATAGGTATATTGGTGATAACAACTTTGACTCTCTTTTTATTTTTAAATTCATCTGCATGAGAGGACTTCATAAACAAAATATATTCATTCTTTTTATCTTGTTTTAAGATTTCATCCAATAAACGCATTACATACCGACCGAGTCCGGCGTGTTCCAAACCATATAGTCTTGCATCAATGCCAATACGCATTTATTTTCCTAATTGATACTTCAAAACTCTTAATTTCCCTTTGATGGCGATTCCTGCCAATACGAGTGCAGTAACAAAGAAAGGATAGCGTTTGCTGTAAAACTTTTTGTAAAAAATTCTCCAAGCATCTGCCGATGATTTTGCTACTCTAATTTTATTGGCTTTATCAGAAACAGCTGATTTGGCATTTTCTTTTCGTAGTCCGGAACTGGCTCCACGAAGATGCAGAGTGCTAACTTTGGGGTAGTAAATTATCTTGAAACCCGCTTCATTAATTCTAAAACAAAGATCGATGTCTTCTCCATAGAAAAAATAGGTTTCATCCCACATACCGATATCCATAAATAATTTCGTTGGCATCATCATGTATGAACCGGCAGCAACAGGAATTTGATGAATCTTATCAAGTTTTTGGAAGCCTAAATGATAACTGTTGAAAAATATTGAATTGGGGAATAATTTTGAAAGTCCCAAAAATTTGGAAATTGAAGCCCAAGGTGTTGGATAGCCACGATGATTATCGAAATCGATTGTGCCATCTTTTAAATATAATTTAATCGTGATTGCACCAACTTTGGGGTGAGTTTTAAGATATTTTAACGGCTTAACTAAACTATAGCGTTTGACAACTGTATCAGAATTTAAGAACAAAACAAAACGGGAATCAGCAGCATTAACGCCGACGTTATTGGCTTTTGCGAAACCAAGGTTTTCGGAATTTTTGATGGAGATGACGCCCGGATATTTTTTAGCAACCATATCCATGGAATCATCAACAGAAGCATTGTCGACGACAACTACCTGCAGTCCACCTTTAGGGGCATCAGCACGGTAAACAGATGCTAAACAATCATCCAATAATTGTCGAGTGTTGTAGTTGACGATAATTACAGCAAGTTCGTTTTTATATTTTTTCATTTTTTTCCTAGTTTTTGATAAATAGAATCGAGACTAACGGCAATTTTTCTCCAATCAAAGTTTTCTTCGACATGATTTCTAGTTGCGAGAGCTAGTTTTTCAGCTAACTTTGGTTCTTTGATGATTTTAATAATTAATTTGGCAATTTTTTCTGGAGTATTGCCAATTAGAACATGGATATTATCTTTTACTTTCAAACCCTCTACACCAACTTTGGTAGAGACAATAGGTAACTGACTGGCCATAGCCGCTAGATTTTTTAGACGTGTACCCCCTGGCCCTTTAATGGTGGAGGCAAAGACAGATGAGTCATGATAAGCTTTGACGAGACTATCGACATCGTCTTCAGCTATCTCTGTTACTGTCACGTTCTTTCTACCTATAGCACTTTGCTTGATATCATCTGTGATATGCTGACCTAAGATTAGTAGTTTTGATTTGGGTAGAGATTTTTGAACTAGAGGAAATACCTTTTTTATGAGTACATGAGCTGCTTCAATATTTTGCAACCACTTGAAGTTGCTCACAAAAAGAATGGTTTGGTCCTTAGAATCCCAGTCTGTTTTCTTTTTAAATAAATCAAGATTGACACCATTTGGAACTATCTCGACAGATAGATTTGGTTCGAGTTTGTTCATTTCGTTTTTGTCGGCAACTGAGACGGCAATAACCTGACTGGCCTGACGCCAATAGAAACGTTCGGAGTGTTTGAGCTTCTCAACATCTATTTGAAGTAAGGGGCGGATAAACCAAGGAGCAGTTTCATTGACATAATGCTGATAAACAAGATACTCAATAGTTTGGTCAACCAAAATAGTAGGGATGGTCGTTTTAGGAAGACTCGGCATAACATAAAAGGTTTCAGCGTGGATTAAATCGTAGTTACCGGTTTCAAGCTCTTTTTTTACACCCTCTTTAACTCCTGGCGCTGAATTTCTAACAATGAGAAAGGGATCTCCGGAAAAACCAGTTCTCAAAATATTCTTAATTGTCCATGGTGTAGCACTTCTGGGGAATGTCATTACTTTCTTACAATACTTCAGAAGATGCTTAATATTTTCGTTTTCCTTTTCGTTTTTTATGAGCGAAACGAGGGTAATTTCATTATTTTTACAGAGATGTTTTAACAAATTTAATGTTCTTATTTGTCCTCCGGAAGAGTCTGGATATGGAAGATATGGGGTGAGCATTAATATTTTCATTTATTTTTTGGAACTAATTTGATAATGATGTATTTGTCGTTTTTTTCAATTAAAGTATATTTACTTTCCACTTTTCTGGCTTCATCATCGTAACTGGTAGAAACATAGTATGTAGCTCCTTCGGCAATTTTTTTATCGGTATCATACTGTGTTGTCCAGCCATGTCGGTTGGTTTGATAAAGGAATGAGGGATCAGTTTGGTATGGCGCAATTACTTTAGCATCTTTGGGAGTAATTTCATCTATTCGTTTTCCTGCCTCAATCATATTCCAATCGTTGATGTTGAAAAATCCTCTAACCTCATACCAGCCAAAGGCCAAAGAAATGGTAATTAAGACAACTCCTAATCCACCTAAAATTACTTTTTGAAAGATATTTTTCCCTAGGTCTATTAATTCGAAAAAACCAAGCGAAACCAGTAATGCTCCAACAGGCATAATTGGTAGCTGATAATAATCGTGAGTAACATTACCGGCAGCAAAAATGGTGAAATAAACCAATACACTGATAAGCCAAAATATTATCAACCAACCTTTTTTTGAACGTATTGAAGGTATCAAGCCAATAAAGAATAAAACAAAGCCTCCAGTGGCAAAAATTAAACGATTCATTCTGTCAAATATCAACCAACGGAAAAATGCTCCGGTAAAACGAATATCGTATTTATTTAAAAGCCAAGAAGAGTAAAAAATACCTTCCGGGTGAAGAGAGGCATGATGCCTCCAAAGCAATAAAGGTATGACGGAAATAAGAGGAGACAGATAAAACATCGGTTTTTTAAATAGAGAAAAACCATGATTGGCTATTACCCAGTAAATAAAGGGAATGAAAAGAAAAATCGCGTATGGTTTAACCAATAAGGCTAAAGCATAAGTCAAAGAAAAAAGTATTCCTCTAACAAAGTTTGGTTTATCCACAAAAAGTAGTAGCAAATAGAATGACATAATTGAAAAACAAATAAAGGTTGGATCCGGCATAATGACCCTTCCGTAATAAATGTTGTATGGAATAACCGCATAAAATAGAGCTGCTAAAGTGGCAACTTTCGTACTAAATAATTTTTTGCCAATCAAATATAGAAAGAGGGTGCCAATCGTGGCAAAAATAATACTAACTAAACGAGCGTAGACAGTATTTATCCCTTTAAAGTGATAAATGAGGGCAACTATTGAGTTATAAAGCGGAAATTCATTTATAAAATAACGATTGGGATTGGGAAGCTGAGTTTCACTTAGGGCAGTAAAACTATCTGATTGAGGAAAAAGAATATTGTATCCGTCTTTAACAAAGTTTCTGGCGACAGCAGCTGTATCGGCTTGTCTATAGGAGTGATGGTCGGCTATGGGATTATCAATTTTGTATAGCCTTACCGTAAAACAGACTGCCATGATAATAACCGCAATAAGATAGTCGATTTTATGCATGTTTGTCTTTTTTATTGATACTTAAGGCTAGTCCCATAAATGCCCAAAACAGAATAGCAATTTTACTTGATTCAAAGACATCAAGAAAAACAGCAGTTAATAGAAATGAAACAAAAATTCCGAGAGCCGAGGTTAAAAGGATTTTATTAAGACCTGTTTGATTTTTTAGAGTAGATATCAGTTTCTTAAATAGAGCCAAAAGAACCGATAAAAAAGCTAGTAATCCCAGTATTCCCGTCTCGCCTAAGGCTCTTAAGTAGTCATTGTCAGTTGCTAAGCCTAAAGTTGAGTATCCTGTACCCAATAACGGATTTTTGTAAAAAGAACGAAGCGACATAGGCCACTCAACATCAAGTCTAATACTGGTAGATGTATCTTGCTGAAGAGCTCTTTTGACTTCGGTGGGAACTGCTGCGGGGGTTGCTGTAGGTGTAATAACCTCCAGTGCATAAACTGGTTTGACTTGAGTTAATTGCGAAGTAAATATTTTGATGATGGATTGGAAACGTCCAATGAATTGAGGTGATGTGATAATGAAAACAGACATAACAATACACAGAATAATTCCCATGAGAAAACGCTTGTAAAGAATACAAATCAGGATTACCGAGAGATACAGGCCAAGCAAACCGATTCGCGATCCGGCTTGCATAAATAGCCAAAGAATGGCAGCAAAGAAAATTAGAACAGGAAGGCGTTTTATCCAATTTTTTATTGAACAAGCGATGGCCGTGAGAAAGGAAAGGATCATAATTAAATAAATTGCCAAATCATAGTGACCGGCAAAAGTGCTTGATAAAGGAACTCCGGGACGGAGCGTGAGAGCCATTCCCTTACTGGCCTCGGCGTCCATAGTTGAGATTACCGGAGCTTTGAAATAAATTTGCGCGAGTCCGTAGAGAAAAACACCGATGGCTGAGATAATGGTTAGCTCGAGAAAGTAACGCCTACAAGAAAATTCTTTGCTCATCCAATAAATAAGAAAAAAGATTGATAGATACTCAATGCGACGGAACAAATGAAGTAATCCGATAGAGGGAACAATATTTTTGGTTATTAAAATGGCGGAAAACAGAGATATTAAACCAATTAGAAAATAGATACCGATTTGAAAAGAAATTGGGGGAAATTTGATTTTTTTGACAAATAATAATCTAAGGAAAAAGATTCCCCAAACAGCAGCAATAAGGAAATCTTCGGCTCTGATTTGAACATAGGAAAAAGGCACCGTAAATAAAGGAAACTTCGGATAGAGAGGTATAAAAAGCAATACCGAAGCAAGGGCGTATTTAAGTAATGAGTCCAAGAGCTTGTGTGTATGCACTTCTGGCTTTTTCATCTCCTTTGATTATCCCAAATATTAATAGACGAAGCAATGAACCAATTAGAAAAAAGGCTTTAATGAAAGGAAGTTGCCATTTTGGCTTATGCTTTTTCCAAAAATAAAGCATATTTTTGACTTCACTGGTGAGAGCAAAAACGGAACCTCCGGAAGCTCCGCCGAGATGAATAATTGCAGGAGAAATTTGATAGATAGTTTTATAGCCAAGTTTACGGAGCCGGAAACAGAGTTCCATTTCTTCGGTGTACATAAAAATATTTTCATCAAAACCACCAATTTCATCAAAAACTTTTTTAGGAATTATCATGAAAGCACCGGTAATCCAGTCCATTTGCTTGTTGCGGTCATAAGAAGCAAGTTGGGGATGAAACGAGGGAATTAATTTACCGATAAGAGGTAAGTCATCAATAAATAGTTGCCATGCGAGAACATTTCCAAAATTAGGGAAATGACCACCAGACGCCTGAATACTCTTATCGGCGTTTAATAATTTGCAGGAGAAAACTCCGCAATCAGGAATTTTCTTCATGTTCTCTAGAGATTCTTTGATCGCATTATCAATAACCAAAGTATCTGAGTTTAATAAAAGTAAATACTCACCTCTGGCTTTTTTGACACCAAGATTGTTGGCTCTGCCGAAACCAAGATTGGCTTTGGCATCAACAAGGCTTACTTGGGAATATTTATTTTCCAAGTCCTTTATTCGTTCAAGCGAACCGTCTTTTGAGTCGTTATCAACGATAATGATTTCGTAGTCTATTCCTTTGGTGTGTTTAATCACCGATTTAATACAATCAGTTAGGATTTCTCTAGTGTTATAAGAAATAATTATGATAGATAGGTCAAGTTTAGGCATTTTTTAGAGATTTTTTAAGAGAAAAATAAACTAGGAAGGTTGAGGGAAATATTAAACTCCAGATTAGTAGACGAGCCAAGATCGAAGAATCAACAGGCTTAAGAGTAACTTTACTGACATAGGGGATTCCTTTAAATGAAATCATGGGGATTTCTTTTACCGGTCTTCCGGCATAACGAGGAGAATGAATTGGTTCCCATCCGTTTACAAACATTGAGCTTCTTAAGGGATAGACAATTTCTTCAAGATAATAACTGTTGAGCTGATCTCTGACCATGGCAAATGATTCTTCCGGTCGATAATTTAAACGATATGAAGGGAGAGAAAATCCAAAGATTTTCATGGAAAATTTTGACTGCATCTCCCCTATTACTTGTGAGCGATTTGAGTTAGTATAAAAACCTTTTTGTTCCGGATGCTGCCATGTGTCTCCCGGTTCATCGGAGCGAATAGCGTTTGATAGTTCGGGTGTTGCCGGTGTCGGTAAAATAAAATAGATTATCCCAAGAATATAAATTACACCAACGACAAGGTATTTTAATTTCATTGAAAAAGTCTGGCTCTGCCCAGTTTATAATTTTGAACTTTGAGTGGTCTTTCGCCAATCATTTTTGCGGGAACTCCACCTACAATGGTATTTTCCGGAACATCTTTGGTAACTACAGCGCCACCGGCAATAACAGCACCCTTACCAATATTGACTCCCGGCATAATAATGACACGAGGACCAATAAAAACATAATCTCCAATGGTGACCGGTTCTTCGGTTGCTCTGAAAGTTGGATCGGATAAATCGTGTTCCGAGTTATAAATCATGACTGACGAGGCGATGTCGACTTGTTTACCTATGGTAATTTTGGCTCGGCCATCAAGAAAAGCATGGTCGCCGATTATTGTGCCCTCCCCGATTTCGATATTTTTGGGAAGAAAAAATCTTGCACCCATGTGGAAAGTTGAACCCTTTCCCATTTTGATACCAGAAAGTCGGTAAAAAAAGTTTCGGAAGCCATGAAACGGGATATGTCCAACACAGGTAAGTTTCAATAACCAGAGATCAAGAAAAAAACTGCTGAAACGGTTGGTAATTTTTCCCATAGCTTTGACTGTTGCTAGTTTATTGCCATCTTTATCGACAAATTGTATTCCTTCTGATGAAATATTGAGATTACTTAATTTCATACTGTTTTTAGAATATTTAAAATCTTTTGGGCAGAGATATCCCAGTCAAAACGCTTGGTATTTTCTTTCCCCTCTTTTATTAGTTTAAGCCTTTCGCTAATAGAAAGTGCAAGTACTTTTTCGAGAGATTCTTTAATACTGTCTACAGACATTGGGTCTTCTATATATATTGCTGACTCTCCAGCAACTTCAGGAAGACTACTAACCCTTGAAACAACTATCGGAGTCCCAACTGCTTGGGCTTCAACAACTGGCATACCAAAACCCTCATAAAGGCTGGGAAGAACGAAGGCGCGACTTCCTTTTATGAGTGCCGGTAGGTCATCATTGGGAGCAAATCCGGTAAAAATGACGCGATTATCAATACCGAGCGATTTTGATTGTTCCAGTATTTGATCATAGAGCCAACCCTTTTTGCCACAGATAACGAGCTTGAGTTGAGGTTTGTCCAATTTAGCAAAGGCATCTATCAGACGAGTAATATTTTTTCGCGGTTGAAGGGTTCCCCAGTAAAGTAAATAACTACCGGAAATGCCATATTTTTTCTTTACCGAAACAATCTTGGTTTTAGGAACCTTTCCATGATAAACATCTTTATCGAAAGCCGGATAAACTACTTCGATTTTCTCCGGAGGGGTATGGTAGAGTTTGACAATTTCATTTTTGGAAAACTCGGATATAGTAAGAACCTTTTTAGCTTTTTTTACGGATAAAGGAGTCCATTTTTTTAATTGATTGATGTCGTAATCGGTAAAGTATTCTGTACCGAATCGTTCAAAACTCATGTCCATGAGGTAAATGACGGTTTTGGTGGGAGTAAAAAGAGGTGTGTAGTGGCTGGGAGAAAAAATAACATCAATTTTTGGTTTACCCAACCACAATCTTTTGGTGAGAGAGGTAAGAACCCAGGCTTTTTTCGACCCAAAAATTTCATATATTAATTTTTCGTTTCCTACCGGCATATCCGGAAGCGGTCTATCTTTTCCCAGGGCATAAAGTTTATCTTCTTCGGAAATATGTTTGACTAAATGTTGAAAAATATTGAAAGCAACTTGATTAACACCAACTCTTTGGGGAATATTTGCTTCATTAATGTCAAAACCGATATTCATATTATATTTTTTTTGAGAGAACTTCTTGGTAAACTCTATGAGTTTCTATTGCAGTCTTTTCCCAGGTAAATTTTGATGCTTGGGCAAGGCTTTTTTCTTTGAGTTTGCTTCTATTTTGGATAGCCTCAATTATACCAGCCGCGATCGATTCCACACTTTCTGGATCAAAAAGAACACCCGCTCCTCCAACAACCTCAGGAAGGCTGCTAATGTCGCTAACAGCTACGGGCGCACCACAAGCCATAGCTTGGAGAGGGGAAAGACCAAACCCTTCGTAGATGCTGGGCAGTACGAAGGCTTGGCAGCCTGAGTAAAGCCCGGGAAGATCGGAGTCGGGAATGTATCCCGGCATAGAAACGCCTTCGATTGTCTCGGGAATATCACCCCAGCCAGTTCGACCTCCAATGATTAGCTGGAGATTCGGATAAGTTTCTTTAACGATCTTAAAAGCTTTGATAAGCTTGGCCTGATTTTTCCTTGGCTCAAGAGTAGAAAGAGTAAAAATAAAATTTTCATTTACTTTGTAACGTTTTTTAATAATTTCTTGAATATCGATTGATTGAGGACAGTATCTCTCCTCTACCCCCTCGGGAATGACCACAATTTTATCTTCCGGAATTTTTAAAATAGAAACTAGATCTTCTTTGGTTGACTGACTGACCGCAATTATTTTTTCCGATTCGCGCATTACCCAGGCTAGGCGTTTTTTGTGAGTGTTTCTGATTGACTCCGTAGTTGTCTGAGGAAATTTAAAAGGAATTAAATCATGAACCGTGGTTACTTTTGGTAGACGTGATGGTGGCTCGGTCCAGTCTGATGTATGAATAATATCGACTTGACCAATAAGTTTTTCGACCGGAAGAACATGAAGAGAGTTCCAAATTAAATCCATAAAGGTGGGTGGAAAGGGGAAAATTTTTGGGAAGCCTTTTATTTTTTTGGCTAGTATGGTTAGCTCATTTCTGCGTCTTAATGAACCACCAAAAAGAATATATTGGTCGTCCGGAAAGAGCTTAACAAGAGAAGTAGCTAAGTTTTTAGTATAAACAGAGACACCGGTGCCATAAATGGCCTGAGATATATCAATGGCGATTTTCATAATTTGGGAAGAAAAAGCTGGTAATTTCCAATCTTTTTATCTTCCACGTAGTTCATTTTAATATATTTAATGATATCCCCGCTTTCGGAAACAATATTTTTGCCGTCCACTTCTGCCTTTGGATTTACCAATACTGGTGAATTACTGTTTTTTAGAGAGTTAATTACCTTGTTTTGAAAATCATTTTGGTGAAGATACCAAGGAAGTGACGGAATATAAGTATAGTTTGGCGGAATTTTGTTGGAGCGCTGATAGAGAATATCGGGAACTCCAAGAAAGTAAATATATATTCCGGGAATGGCTTTAATTTGTTCGGTTTCTATTTTGATTTCCGGAGTTAGATAATAATTTCCGTAATGATGACGAATAGACAAAACAAGGTTTAAAGCAAAGATAACCACAACCATGACACCGACTAGAATCGGAGGTTTTTTGCTTGTAAGTGCCCAAAAAACGATGGCTAAAAAAAATAATGGTTGAAGATGTTCATAACCAAAACGAGGATAACCCAAAACGAAAAGTAAACCCAATATTACCAAGTATTGGTATTTTTTGTTTTTTACTATCGAATAAATTATTGGACAAAGCCAGAGAAACAAGGTGAATATTTGTCGTTTTGATGGGATTAAACTGGCTTCCGATGGATATACTTGTTGATTAAATAGAATGGCCAAACGATAAAATTCGGCTGAAATACCCTGCCAGACAACAAATAGGGCAGGAATTGCCAAGCCGATAACACCCCCGGCAAATAGAGCAAATGATAGACTGGAGAAAGAAAAAAATAAAATTAATAAAGCCGGAGCAATGGTGGGGCGAAGCAGTAAAATTTGTGACAATAAAAAACCGGAGGCAAAACGACGAAGATTGTTTTTTGAAAAGGAAAGAAAAAACCACAAGGAAAGTAATAAATTTACAAAAGTCTCCAACCAAAGAATATTGCCTGAAAAATAGACTGCCGAGACAATAAACAAAACAAGCCAAACAAAGGGTTTGTTTACTTTAAATCTGATTAATGAAAGATAAAGAAAAATATCAGTTAAACAAAGAGTAATCAGAAAGACTCCCATTAAAGGCCAAGGATTGGTAGTTAAAAATGCCGGGAGTGAAAATGGTCCAAAAAGTAGAGTTGGAAAATGCTGATCAAGAAGGTCTCTGTAGGGTAAAAATCCGCGACTAACAAGATAGGGATATAAAGTGAACTCACCGGATAAAAAATAACCTCTGGCATAGATAAGTAAAATATGAAGAATTAAAGCTGAAGGAATTAAGAAATACTTGATTTTTGAAAATATTTTCATTGCTTTCTTTTTACCATAAGAGTGAGGTAGTATACCGACTGAAGATAACTCAGAAAAAGTCCGTGATAGCCGTCCAGGAAACCTAGCTTGTAAAAATAACGCTTAAAAAAATCTCGAAGAAACCACCAGTTTGGATAAAACTGTTTTTGTTTATTAGCCAAATCCGAGTAACGATTTATTTTATCGATAAACTCCGAAATGTTTTCGTAATTTTTGTGGATTAAACAGTTCTTAAGCCTTCCTACCGGTTTGTCGGTAAGAAATTCTTCATGAACAAGACTTTGCCATACTCCACTCCCCTTTTTGTAAAGCCAGATGTGAGTATCATCTTTTGACCCCCAGTCGGTATGACGAATTGGTTTACCCCAAATAATATTAAGACGAGGAATTTTAAATGAAGAATATTTATTTGATTCAATCGCTTCAATTATTTCTTGTGACAATTCCGAAGAAACCGTTACGTCGGCTTCGATGGACAGAACCCACTCCCCCCTTGCCTCCTGATTGCCAAAGTTTCTGGTATCAGAAAAGGAAGTGAACGGGTGATAGACAACTTTGGCGCCATAATTATTGGCAATTTCTACTGTTTTGTCTGTTGACCCCGAGTCGATGACCAAGACTTCGTCAGCCAAACCTTTTACCGACTCAAGTGTTTTTGGTAAATCATTTTCTTCGTTTAGCGTGGGAATGACAATGGTAATTTTCATTTTGTTAGCTTGTATAGTCGATAACCGGGAACCGGTAAGGACAAATCGGTGATTTTGTAGGGCATAAATATTTGTAACTCCCATACTCGAGGAATCTTCATATCATAATCTTCCGGAGCAAAAACGTATAAAGCGTCGATATTTTTATATTCTTCAACGGCTTGAGGTTTTTTATGATAGTTGAAAGAAAGAATATAACGAAGCGGATTGGCTCTGGTATCAAAATCCCAAAGAGTGGCAACATTAAATCTTTGTGGTGGATTATCTTTGTTTATTATAAAAGCAGCCGATTCAAGAGACTTTAAGGTAATTCCAGGTGCCATACCTACCGACTGATGAAGATTGATAAAGGGGGAGTTTAGACTTCCGTAAAGAAATATTATTAATGGAATTAATATCAAGGGTTTTTTTATTTTGTAAAAAATTTTGGAAATAAAGGCATAAAGAAGAAAAAGATAGGGGTAAAGAAAAAGATAGTTGTAATAAGTAGAGGTTCCGGAAGCAGTGCCGATGGCAACTTCATAAAAATACTGGGCAAAAGTGCGAAGATGATAAAAATCATGTCTTATATCAAAAATAACGGTAGGCAGACTACCCAACATGACCCCAAATAGAAAAATGAAGGCAGTAAATAACTTCTTTTTGGAAATAATGATAGTTAGAAGAAAAAGAATACCGGCAAAGAGAATATAAAAGCTTTGTAAACCAAATCCAAATCCTGACATTATTCCCACCCACAGAACTGGATAAAAACTATTTCTATTTTTTATTTGCTTATAAATGAACCAAAGTGTCAGAACACCAAGTAAGGGAGTGGGGTTTACTACCCAAGCAAACAAAGAGTGGTGAATCATGACATCGCTAAATAAGAAAAAAAATAAAGATAATGCAGCGATGGTTTTTCCAAATATTTTATTTGCAACCTTAAATAATATAAAAGCTGTCACAAGATTAAGGACAGCAAAAAGAATCGTTACCGGTAATACTTTGAAGTTAAAAATTAAGAGGAAAGGAAGAAGAAGATAGTTGTACATGGCTCCATGAAAAGGAATATGACCTGCACTGGTGGCTCTGATTAGATTAGTTTCTCCAAGAAGTGAAAACTTTTCCAAATTAGAGGCGGTGACAATAAACGACATTCCTTGTTCCGGTCCAAAAATTAGTCGGTTTTGAAAATTATATAGTCTTAAAAATGCTCCAATTGCAAAAAGAGAAATAATGAGAAATAAATAACCTTGTGCTCGGAAAATTTTTCTCACACGATTAATAATCGACATTGAATTTATTATATTCGATTCGAAGGAGCCCGGAGGATCCAATGGAGAAGAATACAAGAGGAGGCGAAATGACATATCAATAATGAATATTATTGATAAATGACGAACAAGCTATTGTACGTGTTGTAACATAAGATATGACTAAATATCTTGTTGTTGGTGGCGCCGGTTATATTGGTGGAGTGTGCGTAGAAAAAATGATTGACCGAGGTGATGAGGTAGTAATACTGGACAATCTCGTTACCGGACACAAAGAAAATGTTCACCCAAAAGCATCTTTTTACCAAGGAGATAAAGGAGATAGTCTATTGCTTGATAAAATTTTTTCCGAACATCAGATAGATACAGTTTTGGATTTTGCCGGATTAATTCAGGTTGGTGAGTCGGTCAAAGAGCCGGGAAAGTATTTTCAAAATAATTTAGGACAAGGAATTGATTTACTGGAAGGAATGATGAGAAACAACGTCAAGAAAATAATATTTTCATCAACAGCGGCAGTTTTTGGAAATCCCAAAGAAGTTCCTATAAACGAAGATGCCGATAAAGAACCCATTAATCCTTATGGTGAAGCTAAGTATTTTTTTGAACGAGTTATTAAGAGATTTAGCGAAGCTTACGGACTTAAATACACAATATTCCGCTACTTTAATGCTTGTGGTGCCACAACACAAAGCAAAGAACAACACTCCAACGAATCTCATTTGATTCCTTTGATCTTTCAAGCCGTAAAAGGAGAAAGACCAAATATCGCCATATTTGGGACGGATTACGACACACCAGACGGCACATGTATTCGGGATTATATTCATGTGTCTGATTTAATCGACGCTCATTTATTGGCAATTAATATAATGGAAAGTTCTTCCGAAAATGAATACAACTTGGGCAATGGAAATGGTTACTCCGTTAAAGAAGTGATTGCCGCTGTGGAAAAAGTCGCCGAAAAACCGGTACCTGTGGTTATGGGTGAGAGACGAGAAGGAGACCCAGCGAGACTTGTTGCCTCGTCTGATAAAGCCAAAAAGGAACTGGGTTGGAAACCAAAATATCCCGAGATTGAACAAATCATTTCATCAGCATGGGAAGCTGAGATAAATCCACCGGCTTTAAAAAACTAAAATTTAGGCTATCTGAATTTCTAACTTGGTAATCCTTTTTTCGTGATTTTCGATTTTTGGATCTTGGATTTTGTAAACTCGGTGATTCATTACTGACATCTCTTGTCTCATTTCCTTCATCAGGCCATGCATACTATCGAGTGTATTCATTACTTCGTTGTGTTTTGAACTCATTTCCTCCTTGGTAGCAAAGATATTGGTTAAGTTATTAAGATCATCTTTGGTGACAAAATTTGGCTCAATCAGTTTTTTGTAAAAATCCTTAAGTTCATCTTTTACAATTCCTCTGATTGCCGCTTCTCCTGCTGATATTTCTTTTGGCATATGTTAATTAAAGCACATTTATGGTTTTTGGGCGATTAGCATCAAACTTTGTCCAAGGGGGGTTGGAAGATATTTTTCCAGATGCAATAAGGGAACAATGATACTTTCGAAAATTTCCGCAAGTAGATTATCGGAGTTTGATTTACTTGGGAATCTTCCCCTAAACCACCAAGTAAAATATCCAGGAAAATTAACATATTTTGTTTTTAGGACTTGGAAACCGGCTTTTTTTGTTTTAGCCATTAATTCTTTTTTGGTATAACGACGGTGATGCCCCATGGCTTCATCAAGACTACCGTATATTTCCGGCCTAGCCGGAACGAAAAGTAATAACTTTCCATTATTACTTAAGATTTTGAAACAATTGTCTAGGGCTTTTTGATCGTCTTGAAGATGTTCAAAAACATTGGTTGAGAGTATGGTGTCAAACTGACTTTTTATATTATTGATTGAGTCTTTTTCAATATTTAATTTTTTTGTTTTGAATCCAAACTGAGATTCTAGTTGTTTTAGATATTCTGGCTGGATATCCGAAAGAGTGGTATTTTTTTTTGGAAGATACTGCGAAAGACCACCAAGACCGGAACCGAGTTCCAAAATATTATTTCCAAGATATTGTTTAAATAGAGAAAATATCCATAGGTTATATCGATTAAGACCGGTTGCTTGTTTTAAAATTTGATGGCTAGATTTTGTCCAAGATTTTTTCATATTTTTCTGAGATTATGTCCCATGAGAATAATTTGGCACGTTTGATATATTTATCGTGTGATTTCTTGATTAGTGCTTCTTTTAACTTATTGGAGTACTCTGTTGAATTTGTTGGGTCTTTTACATAAATTCCTTCCTCTCCAATTACTTCTCGTCGACTGGTATCATCTGTTGCTACACATGGAAGTCCCGAGGCAAGAGCTTCAAGATACGAAATAGCGGAAGCTTCGCTACTGTCAGAACATAGAGTAAATATATCCGCAGAACGATATAGGTTTGGCATATCTTGATGTTTGACCTTTAATCTTTTGTATCTATTTTCTAATAACTTTTTTCCTAGCATATCTTCTTTATTTTCATCAGGTCCGGTACCGGCAACCAGTAAGGATGTATTTTTTAGTTTTGCTACGGCCCTTATTGTGTCATTGATTCTTTTACTTTTTATGGCCGCACCAACAGCAAGAATAATTGGATGAAGTAAACCAACATTTTGTTTCTTTCCATTTGGAGTGAATTCGTTTGTATCAACACCGTTGGGAATAACAATAATTTTTTGATTATTCCAAGGAGTAGCTTTTTTTGCCCATTCCATCTGATAATTTGTGAGTGCTACAAAATAATCGGGGTGGACATAAAGATTTACTCTGTCGTTCCAGCCTGGGCCTGACTCACCGGCAACAATAATTTTCGAATGTATGATTGAAGAAAAAATTCGCATAATAAGAACTTCCCAACCGGAGTTTTGAGGGAATAAGACATCCGGTTTTAGTTTCCATAATATTGGTATTAATTTTATGGTAAAGATTAGTTCTTTTAAATGAAAATAGTCAATAAAAAGGCGTTTTAGGATATGAGTAACGGGAAGGAGTTTATGAGGATGATTTTGATTAATGTCAAGTTTTATTTGTTCAATAAAATATTTTTTTCTTTCATTTGTTTCCCCCGCTTGAAAAACAAATACCTCATGGTGTTTGGATAATCTTTCCGATAGGGAATCAACATAAGTTTCTCCTCCCCTATTGGCAAGTCCGGAATAAAAACTGATGAACGCTAGTTTCATAAACCTATTGTAAACTAGAGCAGGAATGAAAAGATTATCAATTATCATGCCTGTATACAACGAAAAAGTCTTTATTAAAAAGGCGATTACGGCTGTATTGAGAGCAAATGTTGGAAAAATCAATAAAGAATTGATTGTTGTCGATGATGGTTCAAAAGACGGAACAGTTCAGATATTGAAAAAAATTAAAAATAAACGAATAAAATTATTGTTTCAAAAATTTAATCAGGGAAAGGGGGCGGCAATCAGAAGAGGATTAAGGGAGGTTACCGGAGATATTATTGTTATCCAAGATGCCGATTTGGAATACGACCCCAACGAGTATAAATTTCTTCTTCAGCCCATATTAGAAAAAAAAGCAGATGTTGTTTTTGGATCGCGATTTTTAGGCGATAGACCTCATAGAGTCTTGAATTATTGGCATATGGTTGGTAATAAAATTTTGACCTTATTGTCTAATATGATGACCAATATTAATCTTACCGATATGGAAACTGGGTATAAAATGTTTACAAAAGAAGTGGCCAATAAATTAATTCTTAGGGAAAATCGCTTTGGTATTGAGCCGGAGATTACAGCCAAAATTGCCAAATTAAATGTAAGAATCTATGAGGTGGGTATTAGTTATTCGGGAAGAAATTACGATCAAGGAAAAAAGATAAATTGGCGTGATGGAATTACGGCTTTGATGTGTATTTTTAAATACAATCTTTTTGGATAGACTATTTTTTTCTTGCTGTAATCATGATTCCATTGGCGAGTTTTGGAAAAAATCTGTCTCCTAATATTTGAAAGATTCTTGGTATTGGTAGTTTAAAAACAGTATTCCAGTAATCAAACAAAACACTACCAATACCCCTTACTTCTTCCCTAGTGAATTTATTCGCCAGTAATACGTCGATATCATTTAAGGAGTAAAAGCGAATATGTTCTTTGTTGGTTGAGTAATTTACCATAGGAGCTGATCCTTTTAATAAAATTGATAACCTGGTTTGTAATGATGGAAAATTCGGAACCGTGATTAGCACAACTCCTCCGGGTTTTAGAACGCGAGAGATTTCACTTATTACTTTTTCGGGAAAAAATAAGTGTTCAAGTACTTCCGAACAAATAACCAAATCAATTGATTTGTCATTTATGGGTAGCTTGTCAGAGTCCAAATCAACCTGATTTGTTTTGTCAAAATATTTTTTGGCTTTTTTTAGCTGTTTTTTACTAAAATCCACACCAATTTTATATAAATTATCAAAGATGTCTCTCGGAAGTAACTTCTCATAGACACCATCTCCACAACCGATGTCCAATATGGTAATTTTTGAATTCGTTTTTGAGACATAGCTCGATATCTTGGAGATTACGGATATAAATCTATTCTCGTAGGCGAAAAAAGATCTGGGAAATTTTGGTTTTAATATATCTTTTCTATCAATTAACCGGTATTGCTCTTTATAGCTAAGTTTGTCGTAATAGTTATTTATTTTCATTTTTTAAATAAAATATTTTTTAAATCTCTTGGAATAGTTTCGATAATAGATCTTATCTTTGATTTAATACTTAAAGTAATTGTTACATCCGGAACTATTTTTGGTTTATTAATAAAAAATACTTCGGGAATTTTGTATTTAGGATTTAATATTCCTAAATAGAATTTTAGTTTTCCGGTGCGATCGTATACGTTCTTATTTTCTTTTGATCTAACAAGGTGAGTCGCATGAAAATACTCTGTATTTATGTATTTCACTCCTTCTCGATATTGAATGGGTAAATTATTACCATCGTAGTACCCTTCCGAACCGTATGGACTGGCCACATGAAGACCGGGAATCGTTTTCAAATTAATAAATCTAAGACTATAATTTCCTTTCTTTCCAAGGAAAGTGTATCCCCCAAATTTATTGGGAAGTCGGTGATAGATATCCCCTACCAAGTTGTATGTTTTGGTGACTATCGTTTCTGTTGAGGGATGTTTTTTTATGAAAGTAATTACTTTTTCAAGAGATTTTTTTGACCAGATTTCGTCACCATCAAGAATCATAAGCCAGTCATAATTTTTTGGCGTTTTTCCTAGCATTTTCTGGCGAAGATTGGCTACTTCTTCTCTGGAGTTGGTAAGATGTCTTTCAAGTTCAATTTTTTGGGAATTAATTGATTTGACAATGTCTACTGTTTTATCGGTTGAGCCATTGTCCCAGACTAATATTTTATCGGCGAAAGGCAGAACTGAGGTTAGAGCATACCAAATAAAATTTTCTTCATTTTTTACTAAGCAGTGAACAATTATCTTAGGGGAGTTCATGATGTAAAAAGAGAAAACGAAGTTTTAGGGCAGATGCAATTAATATAATTAAATTTCCAAGTCCTAGAGCAATAGCGGGTGCATATGCTCCTGTAATGGGAATAAGAACAATATCTGTGATAATAATGACAATTACCTGAATAATAGTAAGTTTTGCAACGAAACTCGGTAGGTTAAAAGAATAGGTTAGCGCCGGAATAGTAATTAGAGTAAACATAAAGGGAATTATGGCGATTGTAAGGGCTTGGAATACCGGAATTGCCGCAATGTACTTATCACCGAAAACGATATTAATAATTGGTTTGGCAAATAAGACAATAATTGTCATGGCAATACAAATTGAGCCTATCAAGAAAAATAGTTTCTGCATATACTTCCAAATTTTCTTTTTGGTGTCAAAGCTAGAGAACCGAGGATTTATTACCGAACCCAAGCTTGAAAGTATAAGAGAAAAAATGAGAGTTATCCGACTGGCAGCGGCATAGATTCCTGCCTGGAAACTTCCCATCATTAGATTGAGAAGAATAACGTCGATTCGAGCAATAAAAACCGAAAATAATTTTGAAACCGCCAACCATTTGGCATAATGAAACATTTTCCCGATAATTGATTTTTCAAATTGCCATTTAATAGTGAATAACTCACGTCCAAAGGTAATAAGAAGGGCAAATAATGAGGAAATTATGTTGGCTAATAATGCAGTTGATATCGAGAGTTTACTTGTGGAAAGTAGGATAATAACAATGATAATTTTAATTCCAGCATCAATAATTTGACTAAGAGAATAGGTGATAAATTTTCTCTCGGCAGTAAAGATACTTTGGGCATAACTTATCAGTATGTAATTAAAAGCAATTATCCCTCCAAGAAGAATTTGTTCCGCTAAAGAGCTAGGGATTACAATCGTGTGAAAAATTGAAAAGATTCCAAATATGATGAGAGCAAAAAAACCGATAATGAATTCAAACCAAAAGCCGGTATTAATTAATATTTGTCTTTTTCCTTTTAGTTTGGGAATGAAGTTTATTAGAGCTGATGATATGCCAAAATCTCCCAAGCTATAAATAATGGCTATTAAGGCCGTGATGGCTGAAAATACACCAAATGTTTCGGGACCAAGCATCCGAGCTAAGACAATGGTGTAGACGAATCCAATTACGGCAGTAATACCCAGTCCGGTAAAACTAATAAAGGTATCCTTTATCGTCGACGATAGGAGTATTTTTTTTATCTTTTCCACTTCTCTATCTTACCTTTTTTCTCGATACCAATTAAGCAAATCCAAAAGAGTTTTATCAAGTGGTATTTCTGGTTTCCAGCCGGTAAGTATATTAACTTTACTGTAGTCGCCATATTGATCGGGTATATCTGAAGGTCTTTTTTTTGACGGATCGATTTTATGTTCTATTTTAATTTTCGAAAACGAACATAGTTTTTCAACAATTTCATTTACCGATTCACTTTTTCCTGAACATATTACATAACGTTGTCCTGTTTCTCCTTTTTCAGCAAGGAGTCTATAGGCCCGAACCACATCGCGAACGTCACAGATATCACGTTTTGTGGTCAGATACCCAGTATATATAATTGGTTCTTTCTTGCCTTTTTCTATTTCGGCGATTTGAGAAGCGATATCGGGAGACAGTAATCCTATTGGTTGTCCCGGACCAGTGTGATTAAAGGGAGTAGGATAAATGATGTCTAGATTATATGAAGAAATATATTGTTTACAAATAAACCAAGCGGAAACTTTACTCACGCCATAAGGGCTGTTTGGATTAAGTAGTGTGTTTTCTCGTATCGGCAAATCTTTTTCCTGTACTACTCCGAATTCTCCGGCTGAACCAATGGCCACAATTCTGGGATGATAATTATTGATATTCCGTACAGACTCAAGAAGGTTGATTAAGCCAATTACGTTAATTTCGAATGTTTTTTGTGGATTTACAAAAGATGATGCCGGATTTGACCAACCAGCCAAGTGAAAAATTACATCAGGCATTATTTTATTGACCAGTGAGGATATCTCTTCCTGGTTTTCGATATTACAAACAAAAACATTTTTAACTAACCCACTTTCAGGTGAATGAAGTGTGGTTCCAAAAACCTCATATCCATTTGACTCCAGCTCTCTCCAAAGATGAGGGCCGACGAAGCCTTCACTTCCGGTAATTAAAACCTTTTTCATTTATATTCTTTTTTTAAAAGTTTGATGTCACTATCAACCATAATTTCCATCAATTCTTTCATAAAAGTGCGTGGCTGCCAACCTAGTTCTTTCTTGGCAAGGGAGTAATCGCCCTTCATGGCTGTAATCTCCGTGGGTCGAAGAAGTTTGGTGTCGGAAATGACATGGTCTTCCCAATTTAGCCCTACATGATCAAAGGCGGCTTTACAGGCATCTTTAATTGAATAGCTTGTGTCCGTACCTATTACATAGTCTTTTGGAGTTGGTTGTTGAAGCATTAACCACATAGCTTCTATATATTCTTTGGAATATCCCCAGTCACGAACGGCTGATAAATCACCAAGATGTAGTTTCCCTTCCGCATCAATTAAAGGTTCCCCTATTTCGTTTACCGGTGGATTTTTTATACCTAATTTGATACAGGCGACTCCCATACTAATCTTGCGGGTTACAAAATGAAGCGAACGTCTGGGAGACTCATGATTAAAAAGTATACCGGCACAAACAAACATATCGTATGATTTTCGATATACCTCGACCAACATATGGGCATAGGCCTTGGCAATACCATAAGGATTGTTGGCTTTTATGGGTGTACTCTCATTGGCGTGTTCAACTCCTTCAACTCCGCCAAAGATTTCTCGAGAGGTGGCCTGATATACGTGGGCATTGGGACAAAAACGCCTGACTGATTCAAAAACACGAAGAGGGCCTATTGCAGTGACTTCGGCGGTATAAAAAGGATGGCTCCAACTATCCGCCGGAACGCTTTGAGAACCCAGGTTGTAGATTTCATCGGGCTGATACTTAATGACTAAATTATCAATCGATGACTGATCAACTAAATCTGCCGCCTCAAGGATGATTTTTCCTTTTAAGTGTTCGATGTTTGGCTGGTGTGTTGAAGTGGAGCGACGAATAGTACCTACTACTTGATATCCCTTCTCCAGAAGAAAATCAGATAAATACGAACCGTCTTGAGAAGTAACGCCGATAATGAGAGCGATTTTTGGTTTGGTCATATTAGATATTCTACTATAGCTAGATTAATTATTAACTTTTAGAATTGTAAAGGCAGTTGTTTTATCAGGATATTTTATTGTTTCCAAAACTTTTTTATTTTTTTCGATGTCTTGGAAATCCTTTTCATATTTTATGGGAACAATTAAGTATTTGGGGTTGTATTTAGAAATGATTGTATTTA
>CAISER010000011.1 GCA_903884375.1 Candidatus Collierbacteria bacterium
GAACTCCGCCTTTGGCGGAGGTGCTAATTCCAACAAAGCCCTCCTTTCGGAGGGTTTTTTGTATCTTAAAAACAAAAAGAAAGAAGTTATTTATCTACAAGTCAATATCTAAATGGCTCTCAATCACAGCCACCCTCTTTCGCATATCTAAATTCTCATTATCAAAGAAATTTAAAGAAAAACCCGCTTAAAAAGCGGGTTTAATTTAATCTATCTAGCCACAACAACTTCCAACTTTTTCCGTCCTCCGTCGTTGTACCGATAGACCAGACCACAATCAGTCATAACGATCGTTAAAACATCATCTTCAACCGAGTATTTCTCCGGTTTTTTCCCGACACAAGAAAGAGTGTAATCTTTATCAATCGGCAGGGCAAAAGTTACAATATCTCCCACTTTTACTTCCACTACTCGATCAACTTGAATTCGTTTTGTTAGTTCTTGAATATATTTACGATGTTTCAGTTTAGTGTTAATCCTACCTATCAATATCTCACTCATTTGATCCTCCGCATAGTTTTTGATTTATATCATCGAGATTAAAAACAAACGATCAATTACTTTCTGTTCTTCTTGGCTTAAATCTTTATTTCTTAATTCTTTCCTCAACGCAGCTTTGGTGGTCATCGAATATGAGCTAATTACGTCAAAACCAACCGGAACTCCCATTATCTTCAACCCGCCATTAACAAAATCAACTAAGCCGGGAGCCTGATGGGGATGATAAAAATAAAAATCAATCCAACGAGCAATTTCCATCTCATATCCCACCACCACCCACGATTGTCTCTCTGGATATTTTCGAGCAATATTCTGGTCAGCAAAACAGATTACCTGCCCTGGGTCTGCCGCAATTTCATCACTCATTTCACCCTCAACTGCCATAGCCGGAGAAAACACAATCCGTTTTTCGGTATTGTTTATCAACACTTTCTTGTTTTGAATCTCACACAGGCTCAAACCATTAAGCTTATTACTCCACCTGCCACATAAAATATCCATTCCAAACCTCCTGAAAAAGTAATTATGTCTATTTCTTATCTTTCTCCACAACAGTTAAAAGAAAGTTACATAAAATCATAAACATTGTATAAAAGAATCTCATCACAACTATTCCAGCGGGAACTGCCAAAATAACCGCTCCCCACTGTGGAACATTTACAAACTCAATTAAACATTTTGCAATTACAAACATAGCTATCAAATCCATTATTATCACAAACAAAATATTCTCCTTATTTGCATAATTTCATGAATACTCAAAGCGAATTAGTATAAATTGGGGGCAGTATCCTGCCCCCTTGGTATTACAAAATTTTTTGGAGAACAAACCAAACAATAAACCCCAAAATCGCCGGGATCGCCATCCACCCAAAATAAATTATTAAGAATTCAAAGAAATTAATATTATGTCCATCGCGTTGGAATTTCTTTGCATAGTTCCCCTTGTCAAACAAGGTGTACTGGAGCGTTGCCCAGCCGGCTGCGACAATGATTAATCCTATTTTTGCCGCTAACGGGATATCCGCGTACCATGCTGACCCAATCATAAAACCGTCAAATAAATATAATGAAATCATCTCTTTCTCCTTTTTCACCTGGTAAGTGATAATCTACTTCCACGGAACCACTCCGTCGATAGTTCGGGTTACCAACCCGTTTTGAGTATTCAATCAATTCATGCCTAATTGTTTTAAGGAGCGCTACATCCGCGAATATACCTTAATCTGCCACGATTGTCAATAATATAGGCTCTAAACTCCCCCTTGACGCTACTAAAACATTCTGTTAATTTGTATATCAGACATGGACAATCAAGACCAAACCCCAATCGAAAAATCAGCCAAGAAAACTCTTGACTTAAACAATCTTCCCGACCTTCTAACTGTTTCGGAAGTCGCCACCATTCTCCGTGTCTCCACTCTCACCATCAAACGTTGGGGCAAACGCGGCAAACTTCCCGCCATCCGTATCAACTCTCGTGGTGACCGTCGCTACAAAAAAGAATCCGTTCTCTGGATGCTCGGCATCAATCCCACCATAGCCAACAGCTAGTTCTCCGTGCTATATTTTTCCTATGGCCAACGAACAAGAAATCGATATCGATGACATCCAAGGACACGAAAATAATCAAACTCCACCCCAAAAAGAACCCCAAAAAGACGACGACATCAAAAAAATCTGCCAACTTTGTGAGCGGCTTGTCAGCACTTATTCCGACGGTAATCCGGGTATTCCCGAAGAACAACTCGAAAATCTCAAAAGTGAAAAGAGGTTATTACGTGACTTAGTTACATATCATTGTTCTGGAGATCAAATCGGCGTAATTCCCTCCAAAAAAAGACGAGAAAATATCGAAAGGAGTGATCTAAAGAACTCTCTTTCTCTAACCGAAACTCAAATTCTCCACTACCTAGCCACTGCTCTTGTCGCTACTTTTGAGTATATAAACAGTATTGATTTAAGCACCATTCAAGAAAAAACTAATAACGGTGAAATGTTAGGGGACCTTAACAAATCCGTTAACACCAATCGTAAATTTGCCAACTTTTTCATCCAAGCCGACAAGATCTTGCATTGTGGAGAAGTTGGTCTTATGTCTCTTTATAAAGAAATCATTGATCATCCCAATTTCAACCGTGAATTTTCCACTGTTTGTTTAAGTCGTGTCCCTTCAGGCATCTTTGCTATGGTTGCTGCCTATCTTGAGATTCCAAAAATTATGCCCGGAGGTTCACTTGAAATATCCTCACTCGAGCAAGATAGAGACTGTGCCGTTGATCTTATCTGGACAAAAGATGGTGAAATCAGAGTCTTTGAAGTCAAGGGTTCCCAAAAAGTTAACGAGAATCGTATCTTTAATCTCCAAAACCAGGACGATATCGAAGCTTTAAGACAACTCAATAGCAACTTTGACAAGAAACAAGAAACAAGTCGCAATATTTCTCTAGAAAATATTTTGGCTTACGTCAAAAGTAACAAGGGAATTAAGGCATACTGGGTTGAAATTTGCACCCAAAAAAAATGACCTCGATTACTCGAGGCCATATACTTCATAATCACTCTATTTCTTGATTACCCAGATGGGCTTACTAGCTTCCAATCCTCCAAAAATAGTGTGAACCCATGTTTTTGTTTCTTCGATATCCGGAATATCTTTTTTTACAATTTTAATCTTTGCAATCTCCCCTAACCGTTTCCCGCATTGATCGTCATAATCGAATACCACTCCCCACTTAAGATCACTTTTGAATATTCCAAAGTCAGGTTCAAATATTGCAAAAAAATGGCCTTTTGGGCAAGTATCAATACCCACACATTTGTATCTGATCTCTATTTTTAGAGAAACAAAGTTCTCCTGTGTTTTGGGGGCATCTTGATTCCTATACAACATCTCCAATACTTCCTGAAAATACTTATCTCGTTGTGTTATTACCATACTGGTTTTTTCGGGCATTAAACTAAAAACCAATTTTCCCAACTCATTATCCATCAATACTTGACTAATCATTCTTCCTCCATTTCAATGTTCTTGAACCAGTATTATATACCAAAAAAAGACCCCGATCACTCGAGGCCATTTCTTAATATCCCAATTTTTTTTGATCTGCCCACGCATAACTCTTACCCTGTCCAAATAATAAGAGCTATATGGGCAGGTCAAAAAACACTGAATACCCAAAACGGAATGGTAAATTAATAAGTCGGGAGAGAGTCGGATACATATCCGCTCTCTCCCCAAAGGTATTTAGGGCCGCCAAATTTTCAGCAGCCCTTTAATCACGATCTCGTCGACAACCGCGACGACGAGCATCCCCCACCACAAACTGGTGGTGAGGTAGGCCGTAACAATATATATTACGGCCAAGATGACCACGATGGTGGCGCCAACCGGCCACCGCACACCGTGGTAAATCATCGCCATCTGCGTTAAA
>CAISER010000012.1 GCA_903884375.1 Candidatus Collierbacteria bacterium
TTCTCAAGTAATTTTAAATAATTTTGAAACCAAACCACAAATCATTGCTTATCTTAAAGATGGTCACACCACCGAACAAGTAGGTGGTTTACTAAGTTCCCTAAATTCCACAGCTGGAGTTAGAAAGGCCATATATATCAGCAAAAATGATGCCCTCGAGCTTTACAAAAAAAGCGTTGGCAACGATCCCGTACTACTGGGAACAGTTACCGACTGGGGTATTGTTACCGCCGATATTCTTCCCGCCAGTATCGAGATAACAGCAGAAAAACCTGATTCTTTCAAAAATATCGCTGCCACGCTCGAAAAAAGCGACATAATAAGTGTTACTCCTTCCGGTAAAAAAGAAATTGATTTTCCTCAAGATGTCATCACCGAGCTAACCAAATGGACAAATGCGATACGTACCGGTGGTTTGGTGTTGGTTATTGCTCTCACTCTCGTTGCCATTCTTACCATCATGACCATTATCTCGATGAAGATTTCTTCACGTCGATTTGAAATCAGTACTTTTAAATTGATGGGTGCCAAAAATCTATACATCATCAAACCTTATCTTCAGGAATCGGTCATTTATGGAATCATTGGTTCGATTGTTGGTTGGCTGGGTTGTTTGGTCACCATTCTTTATTCCACGCCTTTTCTAGCGCCGAGAATTGGTAGCATCATATCTTTCCCAGTTCCCCTTCTTACAATGTTAATTCTTTTCGGTGCCTTAGTTGTTTTTGGACTAATAATTTCCTTCCTATCCAGCCTCTTCGCCGCCACTAGGTTTGTCAACCGGTCAAAATGAAAAAACTCTCGTTGGTTTTTGCCTTTTTGTTTCTCTTTCTATGGTTCAAGTCACCTAATGTGGTAACGGCTATCAACTGCGAAGATAAACCGGCTGCCGGTCTAGATCAAAATCAACTAAAAGATTTTTGGAACGCTGTGTCACAAGCATGTGATGCAAAAATATCGGTACTTGATGGTCAAATAGCTTCGTATCAAAAAGCAATATTGACATTAAATTCAAAGATAAATCTTGCTCAAGCCCAAATTAATCAAACTCAAGTTCAAATAGTCCTATTAGAAAAAGAAGTCGCCATACTTGACGGTGTTCTTGATACGGTCAACGAGTCGATGGATCAGCTAGAAAAGATATATACCGCTCGTGTCAGAGAAAGTTATCGTCGTTCTCGAGCCACTCCTTTCGATTTAATTTTTTCCACCAACTCCATAGGGGATTACTTTACCAAGCTAAAGTACCTCAATACTGTCAAAGCCAAAGACCAATTAATTCTTGCCGAATTGGAAAGATCGCGTTTGGATTACGACCAAAGAAAAGCAGATAAAGTAGAAAAACAAAAAGAAGTTGAGACACTTAAAGCAAAACTGGTTTCTCAGAGAAAAATTCTCGATGTTCAACAAAAAGAAAAACAAACTCTTCTTGCAATTTCAGCAAATGAAGAAAAGATGGCTCAAACACGAAAAGATGAAGCCTTAAAAGAACTTGAATCGTTGGCTGGATCGCAATTTACAGGGAAAAGAGAGGTAAAAAGAGGAGAAATTCTTGGAATAATGGGGAGTACAGGTTTTTCAACAGGAGCACATCTTCATTTTGGCTACTATTCTCTCTCAGAGTCCGATCATAATAATTATAAAAACGGTGATATTGGATGGTATTCTTCAAAGAATCTCAATCCTGCCGATATATTATCAAAGAGAAACTTGATGTTTGATGCTGGTGCCTGTGATGATACTAGAACGCAAACAGTAACCAAAGATTTCGGTAATGGCTCAGGACCATGGCCAATGAACGATGTCAAGATAACTCAATGCTATGGACATACACCGTTTTCATATAATTATGACGGAAATGTTCATCACGGCCTCGATATGTCGGGAAAATCCGATACGGCAGTTAGAGCTGTCAGCGACGGTATTGCTTATTTCTATCGTGGTTCTACCAGTTTTGGGAATAATGTTCGTCTCTTCCATGGTGATGGAAAGATGACACTCTATCTTCATCTAAAATAATTTTTCCGCTTCGACAAAGTTACGGTAAACTAGATTTAGTGAAATATTTTTCACTACTGCTCACAACCTGTCTTGTGTTTTTTCTGTTCCCAAAAACAATATTTGCCACTATTTCTTTAGAAATCAGCAACCTTTCCTCATCGGTTGAAATCAATCAAGAATTTACCGCCGATATTGTTTTCACTTGTTCCGGATGCGGCACTTCCTATTTAAGGGGAGTATTATTTTATCCGGAATCAAGCACTTCATACTCAGGTTACACTCAAAACAATGCACTTGAATGGATAAATTTATCCGGCTCTCCGGCAAGTTACTTTAAGATTGATTCGGGCAGTTGGACTGGCCAAATGAAATTTAAATTTGATTCCGCAAAGTCCGCAGGTGATTATTATTTCAAGCTCGGTCGATATACCGCCAGTGGCACCAGTTTTTCCCAGGTTTCGGATAATGTATTAATCCAAATTTTTGACTCTTCTCCAACTACTTCGTCTACTCCAACTCCAACAGCCACAGAAACTTCCACACCCACACCAACTCCATCTCCAACGGTGGTCAAATCAATATACAAAATAAATAAATCTCAAGATCAAGACGGACAATTACTAACTAGTGTCAAAATTTACATTGACAATCAATATACTCATCACGAAGATGATGAAATTTTTGAGTTTTGTGATAATTGTTTTTGCGATAACGACAAAACAATACCTTGCACCAACGGTCAGCACACCATAAAGCTAACCAAATCAGGCTACTCGGACTGGTCCGAAGTTCGTAATATTACGGCGAGTACAA
>CAISER010000013.1 GCA_903884375.1 Candidatus Collierbacteria bacterium
AAGAAGTCCTGTAGTGTGGTAAAATAGCCGTGCAATGGAAGAATTATCCGTTCAAAATCTACTAGACGAACCAGGAGGAGAACCTCCGTCGACTATCCCGGACAAGGGCCGGGCAACTAACTATGTCCATAATATTACAGGCAATCATGTACTTTGGAGTCGGCTTTGTCGAGATGTTTTTGGCCACCCAAAGAACTTACTGGATTTCAAAAGGCCGATCACGCGCTGCGGCGCACTTAGTATTTTTTGAGAATTTTATCGCTATGTTTGTCATCTATCAGGTGGCAAACAATCTTCACAACAACTGGGGTTTGATAACGGCTTTTGCGCTGGGTAATGCAATTGGAACGTATATTAATCTTGAGAAGGTGCCTTTTTAAATATATCCACTAAAGGCGGATTGAGTACAAGAAAAACCCACCTTTTTAGGGGTGGGTTTTGAAACCAGGTTTTTTCATGAGCATGAGATAGAATTTATCTCAGCAATAGCTTTGGCGGTCACGGTCACTGAAGGTCCACAATAGCTGTTCCTGATAAACTGCGCTGCAGGAACGAACTTTATTGTGTGCTCTTTGGGACCAAACTTGAGGGATTCGGGACTGCCTTTGATCACAATTACGAAACCTTCATCACTTTGCCCCCCATTGGAACTGGAGCTAAAAAATGCGGTATTTACACTGAAAAATCCAACTGATCGGATGCTTTCAGCTAAGATTCCGGTCTCTTCGACCATTTCTCTTACGGCTGCAGTCATGCCATCTTCTCCAGCGTCTACAAAACCGTGAGGGATAGCCAGAACAGGTCCTTCGATCAAGGGACGTTTCTCGTCGATCGAGGCAACGTATGGGACGCCGTCGATAATTGTGATGAGGGCAATCCAAACACCCATGGGATATTTTTCTGAGGTGCCTCCGAAAAATGCCCACTGATCCCATGCTTTATTGATAAGACCATAAACGAGTTGCCCAAATTTAGCCTTGAGAACTAAGAAGTTGAGGCTAAGAGATTCAATTTTTCCGGTGTGGAAATGCCCCCTCTTATCTTTTACGACAGCTGTACCTTCGGCACGAGCAACACTCCAGCTTTGCTTTTTGTCTGCTGTGACCGGGGAAAAAATTACAGAAAGACGAGTAAAAACAGAAATCACATTTGCCTCCTTTGGGGACGATAATAAACGTGATAAGCTCACCCATGGGGTGAGCAGGAACGAACGAATTTTTTGGATCATTTGATCCTCCTTGAACAAATTTGGGTATGAGATAACAACCGAGTTAACGGTTGGAAAATGGGGAAATGGGTATGGAAATAGGTTCGCCGCTATGGTTTTTGGCGTTTAAAAGATTTATGTTAAGGTAAGAGCTTTTTAAGCTGAGATGTATTCTACCCTATAATGCTCAATTTGTCAAAATAGAGGATAATTAGGAGACTTCGTCGTTGACCTTCGTTATGAGAAATTTGGCTGATTTAATGAGTGGAGACTCACTTTGTTTGATCTTGTCGTGGCCTATTTTAAACTATTCCGGATAATTCTTTCCAACATAGTCAAAACCTTTGGCCCAGTGAGACTGCTCTTCTGGAGTTAGTTCTACCCAGAGCTTTTCAACATCCTTTAGAGTGGAATTGATAATGGGTGAAAGAGACATCTTGGTAATAAAGCACTGAATTTTTTGAAGAAAGCGATATGAGGAAGGTGAGATCATTGAGTGATTTTCAGAATTTGGGATGAAGGATTGAAGACAGATAAACTGGGGTATTTTCATGTCCTGGGTAGATAAGAGTATCCTCAGGGAGGCTCATGATTAGATTAATGGATTTTTGGAGATCTGAGGCTGATGAATATGAAAAATCGGTGCGACCAACTCCGTCTTCAAAAATAGTGTCACCGACAATAAGATGAGGAGCAGCGTAGAAACAAACGGAACCTGGGGTATGGCCGGGTGTAGAAATTACTTTTATTAGTTCTTCACCAAGTTTAATTTCTTTTGGGAGAGGAGTAGTTAAAGGTTGTTTGAAAGCTTTTGTGGCTGACCAATGTTCGGCAGATTTAGATGCGTTTTGGTAAAGAAAGTTATCTTTTTCGTCGAGATAGATGGGAATGTTGAAATTGAGCTTGAGTTCAAGACAGGCGAGGCAGTGATCGTAATGGCCATGAGTGAGAAGAATCGCTTGGGGTTTTAATTTTAGATTTATGATTTCTTCGGTGATAAAGTCGGCTTCGTCTCCTGGATCGATGATTAAACAGTCTTGAGATTTGTTCCAGACAAGATAGCAGTTGGTTTGAAGTTCTCCCACCCTTAGACGTTTAATTTCCATATTTTAATTTTACATGTTATGAGAAGGGTATCTTGAATGTTATAATTTCCCCAAGTCGTTAATGTACTTTAAACCAGATAAAGGAGCCTTTGATGGAAGCTAATTGGTGTCCAAGATGTAATGGTTCAAAGAAGGTCAATAAAATGGTTGAATGTCCAAATTGTGAAGGAACTGGAATTGATTATTTTATTGATTCGTCGTGTGTCGATCATGTAACAACGCGATATTTTCCTTGTCCAATATGCAAAGGAAGCCGTTTCGTAATACAAGAAATATCGCCTTGTCCTGATTGCTCAACATTAAATTCTGATAATTCAGATCTGTCTTGATTTAATTATGCCCCTCACAATAGTGAGGGGTTTTGTTTACAATGAGGTATGAGATATAAATATTTTTTGTTTGATTGGGACGGAAGTTTGGCAGATACTTTGCCGATTTGGTTTGGGGGCTATAAAAAAATCTTTTCTAATTATGGTATTAAAACAACAAATGCAGTAATCGCGAAAGAAATAATCGGTGATTGGTCTGGTCCTGAAAGATTAGGGATTGGCGACACGAAATCCTTTTTTGACGATATGGAAAATGAGGTTTTGGAAAAATTAAATAAGGCAAAATTGAATCCAGGAGTAATGGAATTATTGAAATATATAATTGAAAAAGGTGGAAAGGTTGCAGTCGTTACCGCATCAAGAAAAAGATGGGTTAAAACTGCTTTAAGAAATAATGGATTACGCGAAATCGTAAGTGTGTTTTTGGGTAAAGAAGACGTAACTTATGTAAAACCAGACCCGGAAAGTTTATTGAAAGCATTGAAACTGCTTGGCGGTAACGTGAACGAAGCAATAATGATTGGCGATAACGGGAAAGATGTAATTGCAGGAAGAACAGCGGGAATGGATACAGCCTTGTATTATCCAAAAACATATCGAGAGTTTTACACAGAAAATATACAACAAAAATGGGGATCAACTTATATATTTGAAGATTTTGGTGAATTGGTAAACTTAATATAACAAAATACGTTTCTGGTTTGTAACAATTTGATTTTAGAATTGATATTATTAGATATGACGATAAATAAACATGTGATGTGTTTGGTGAGTATGGCTGTAGTATTGGCTATTTTGTATTTCTTTCCTTGGAAAATGATTACTTGGGGGAAGATTGTGATGAGTCCTGAACGTATGGTGACGGTAACAGGGTATGCAGAATCAAAAGAGAAAAATCAGATCGCTAACTATAGCGCGGGGGTGAATGCCGTGAAAGATAATAAAGATGAGGCTGTAAAAGAAGTGAACGACAAAATTGCTGCAATTACTCAAGCTGTGAAGGATTTTGGTGTCGATCCTTCTGATATTCAGACTCAATCGATGAGTGTGTATCAAAGACAGGAGAGCTATTATGAAAACAATATTCAAAAAAGTAGAGCAGGGCAATGGGATGTAAACAATACCATTTCGGTAACCTTAAGAGATGTAAATCGTGCTTCGGCAATGGCTGATCTACTGACAAAAAGTGGGGCAACGAATGTGTATGGCCCTAATTTTTCATTAGATACTAGCGCAAAAGCTGAGGATGGTTTGATGGCTGATGCAATTGCCGATGCAAGAGTAAAAGCCGAAGCTATGGCCAAGGCAAGTGGAACTTCTTTGGATAAAGTTATCAGTGTTAGTGAGAGTGGTAGTAGTAATTTGATTTATCCAATGTATAAAGGAGTTTCCGAAATGGGTGGCGGAGGGGCTTCAGTGGAGCCCGGAAGCACAAAAATTAGTAAAAGAAATATATGTTGATGACAAAGTAAAAGATTACATAATCGATATTGTTTTTGCTTCGCGAAAACCAGAAGAATATAAGCTTAAAGATATTGCCCCTATGATCCAATGTGGTG
>CAISER010000014.1 GCA_903884375.1 Candidatus Collierbacteria bacterium
GACAATGGGTAGCCAACTATATTTTTTATTTTGCCAGACTTGATAAATTCCCCAAACACAAAGAAGAGCAAAAAAAGGCATGGGGTTGGGGTTCCAAGACGAACGAGAATAAATAATAGCGACAGGAGAAATTGCATAAAGTAGAGCTGTAACTAAAGCCGCTGTTTTGCCAAACCAAACTCGTCCAACATACCAAGTAAACCAAACAGTAATAGCACCAAGGAGGGCAACCATGATGGCCGGACCGACCGGATTTAAATTTGAAAGAAATAATGCTGGAGCCATCAAGTAATAGTAAAGTGGACCAAGATACATATTACCGATGCTGGTTTGGGGACCGATAAAAACCAAGTTGCCTTTGGTGATAAGATCACGAACAATGCGAACATCTCGACCTTCGTCTCCTAGGAAAGTCATGAATTCACTGATGCGGTATAAACGAAAAAAGAGGGCGATAATTAATATTCCTGCAAGAAGGCAAAATTCCAGTTTATTTTTTTTAAACCAGTTAATCATACTTTCTTTAACCAAAGTTTAAATAAATCGATAAAGCTTTGAACAATAACATTTAATTTGGCACCGGTGGCTTCACCAAATTTTCTTGGATAGTGTTGAACTCCAATTTCAATAATTTTAAACCCAGCTTTTTTGGCTTTGATTAAGAACTCAGAACTGATAAAGGCCCCTCTTTCACTTTCGAGATGAGGAATGGTATCTACAATCTTTTTGGAAATAAGCTTGAAACCGCAATCAATATCACGAACGTTTAATCCGAAGAGTAAAAAAACAATAAACTGCCAAACTTTGGAGTTTAGCTTTCTTGTGAAGTGCACCTTTCGACCAAGATAGTAACCAATAACCATGTCTGCTTTAGTTTTTTCTTGAGTGTCGATAAAACGATTGATTTCTTTAAAATTAAATTGGCCGTCGGAATCGATGAAAGAAATCCAAGGATATTTGCAGCCATAAAGACCACTTTTGAAAGCGGCTCCATATCCTCTGTTTGGAGAATGATGAATAACTTTGATGTTTTTGTTGGTTTTGGCTAGATTATCGGCGATTTTGCCTGTTTTGTCTTTTGATCCATCGTCAACGATAACAATTTCCCAAAAAGACACATTTTTCCGGAGATTTTCGATTACATTTTTGACTGTCCGTTCTAGGTTTGCCTCTTCGTTGTAAGCCGGCAAAAACACGGACAATTTTTCTATTTGTCTCGTCATACTCACAAGTATATACTAAGAGGTAGATGAAAAGCCTTAAATTAGCTATCGCGGTTGTTCTTTTTTCTTTGATCGTTTGGTTACCATTCGTTTTGAAAATTCAACTTCCCGGTTGGGGTATCGATTTTTCCGAGGGAACAAAGATTTTATGGCAAAATTTTGACGGACCAAACTATTTGATAGTAGAAAAGACTTGGTACAACATTGAAGCAATTAGGCTTAATTTTTCTACTCCTCTGCCTGTTGAGTATTATCCAGCTCATTTTCCGCTCTATCCGGCAATAATTTCGATGTTTGATAGTGTGATGAAGGGACCATCGGCGATGCTTGTGACCACTCTATTGGGTAGTGTGTTGTGTTTTTTGATGCTTTACAAATACATCAAGGAATTTGGACTAAGTAAAAATCCTTTGTGGTTATGTCTAGTTTTCTTGATACTTCCAGCACGATGGGTTGCTTTACGTAGCGTTGGTTCACCTGAGCCTTGGTTTTTACTTTTTATTATTGCGAGTATCTTTTATTTCCGAAAAGAAAAGTACTGGATGGCAGGATTGTTTGGGGTATTGGCGCAACTGACTAAAAGTCCGGCGATACTACTCTTGGGGGCTTATGGACTATTTGCTTTGATTGAGTCAACAAAACAAAAGAAGATTTTGTTTAAATACTGGCCATTGTTAATACAATTGTTGGCAGTTATTGTTTTGTTTTGGTTTTTTGGTTTACGGACAGGAGATTTTTGGGCTTATTTCCATAGTGGAGATAACATTCATCTATTTTGGCCTCCTTTTTCAATTTTTGCACCCAAAGGTCAAGCTTGGGTGGGAAATTTTTGGCTGGAAGATGTTATCTGGACTTGGCTGATATTCGGAATAGGTATTGCCAAACTCATGAAGAAAAAAATGAAAGTGGAGGCCTATTTTGCCAGTTTGTTTTTCTTGTCTACACTATCGGTGGCACATCGTGATATTAGCCGATATATACTGCCAATTGCTCCATTTATTTTGATTGGTTGGGATAAATTAATTCAGAAAAAAGAGTTCAAAATTGTTCTGGGAATTCTAGCAATCCCAATACTTTTGTATAGCTGGAACTTCCTTCTCAATAACCTGGCACCAATTGCCGACTGGGCGCCGTATCTCTAAGCTTTCTTCTTTTTCCAGATGATGAGATTGTAAATAAACCAGTTTAGGGGAACGGTAAAGCAAAATACAGCGATGACTAGAAAGAGGAAGCGATATTGATCACCGAATATTTGAGTACCGGATCCTATGATAATACTGGGGATAACGATACCGGAGATAACGGAGCTTAAATTGAAAGTAACAAATTTTTCAATCAATTTTTTGCCCCAGACAAGTTTTTCGTTTTTGAATGTCCAGAGATTGTTTAAGGTAAAGTTGCTGATGATGGAAACTTCGGCTGCGAGAGCATTCCCAATAAAGTTCCGAATACCAATTGTTTTTATTAAATTGCTTAGTAAGTTGGAAAATAGGTCTAAACCGACTTTGTTGATAATAAAACCAAAAAGCCCGATACAACCGAATTTAATAAATTTTTGAGTAGTTGGATCATGCCATCGAAGGAGA